>DATHSU010000471.1:0-9765 GCA_035463895.1 Ignavibacteriaceae bacterium
AAAATTACGTCGGCATGACTTTAAATGTTACCATGCACGAAAATTATGGTATGACTATTGTTCCAGGCAGTAAATCACCTCTTTATGAAATTGTATTTAAATCCGGTAAACTTATTGAATCTTTTGACGACGGCTTACTGCTGGAAACTGAGCGGGAAAAGACCGTTGTACTGATCTTCATTCCATACCAATCAATTAAATGTGTTGAAATATTTCAGCTTCAGGGCGGTATAAATTGAAAACACTAATAAGCTTGTTTCTCGTTTTACTAATACTTCCAGCATTTAACTTTGCACAAAATGTTGAGATCAAAAGTTTAAAAACTTATACAAGCGATAATAATCTTTCTTTCCCGGTTTTAGTGCAGGGTTCAAGGCTAATCATTGAATTTGATGTTGATGCAGTTTATCCGCCTGATTTGAATATTCTATTTAAGTACTGCGATAAAGAATGGAATCCGACTGAAAATATTTTTCTTTTAAACCATGGAAAAAATATCGGCTACTATCTAAAATTTGAGAGTCTGCCAAACACTGTTGAAGGTGCTTCCTACAATTTCAAAAATTCTTTTCCTGATAGAGAGGGTTATGTAAGCTTTCCGTTTTCTGGTAAGTGGAGATATTATCTTATTGATTCACAGAATCGTTCAAATGTTTATGCGGAGGGTAAGTTTATTGTAATTAATGATGACCTGGTGGATTTGAAAATAAACATTCAGAATCAAGAAATGGATGATAAGAATTATTTTCCTATCGATTTTGGAAATGTGTTCTGGATTACTGCTTCATTTGAATTACCAGACGGACTTTTTCCAAATTTTGTTGATCAGGTAGAGATATTACAAAATCATAAATTTGAATATCCGTACATAGTTGACAGGACTTCATCAAGCGATATGAGAATTTATAATTGGGATGCAAACAAAAAATTTTCATTCACGGCCCGCGATGTATTTCCCGGGAATGAGTATCGCCAGGCAGATATAAGAGACATAAATAAATTTTCCAGTGAAAATGTTCAGGCTCAGTTTGAAGGTTTTGAAACAACAAGGTATTTCAGGTCCGGAAACCGGGATCTAAACGGGGGTTTTATTCTCTCGGATTTCAAAGATCCATTTTCTACTTATATGAATGTAAACTTCTCAATCAAACCAGCATCCAGACCTGATGGTGATATCTATTTGGTCGGTGCTTTCAATAACTGGATCGTTTCTGATGAATACAAAATGAAAGAATCAGCAGGTATTTATAGCATAACGATTCCATTAAAACGAGGAATTTATGATTATCAATATGTTGTTGCACAGGACTCCTATGGTAAGATTGTGAATATGGACTGGCTGCAGCTTGAGGGTAATAATTGGGGCACGTCGAATGATTTTACGGTTTTATTGTATTACAAAGATCCTAATTTTGGCGGTTACGACAGAGTTATCGGTTATAAAAGAGTTGCAAACAGATAAATAATACGGAATTACTAATGCAAAAAATAAAAATTGGTGTAATTGGAACTGGTCATCTTGGTAAACTTCATACAAAAATGTTTAAGCAAATTGAAAGCTGTGAATTAATGGGCATTTTTGATGCTAATCCAGATCAATCAAAAACTGTATCAGACGAATTAGGTGTTAAGGCATTCTCATCACTTGATTACTTGCTGCCGCAAGTTGATGCTGTTTCAATTGCTGCTACAACAATCTCACATTATGAACTGGCCAAAAGATGTTTCGATTCTAACATTCATGTGTTTATTGAAAAACCTATTACTGCAACCATTGAGGAAGGGGAGGAGTTAGTAAAAATTTCTAACGAAAAAAATCTTAATCTTCAGGTTGGACATATCGAACGATTTAATCCCGGATTGGTATCTCTCGAAGCATATATCAATAATCCTAAGTTCATTCAATCAGACAGATTGGCTCAATTCAATCCAAGAGGTACGGATGTTGCCGTTGTACTTGATCTTATGATACATGATATTGATATTATTTTAAGTCTGGTTAAAAGCGATGTTAAAAAAATTGATGCAAGCGGAGTTGCTGTAGTATCAGACCATATCGACATTGCAAATGCAAGAATTGTATTTGAAAATGGTGCAGTTGCTAACGTTACAGCAAGCAGAATTTCCCAGAAAAAAATGCGTAAGATGAGAATATTCCAAAAGGATACTTATATAGCACTCGATTTTGTTACGGGCGTATCCGAAATCTATAGGCTTCTTTCCAGGAGTGAGCAAACCGCCCCTGAATCTATTTCCTTTGGGGAAATTGGTGTTGGCGATAAAAAGAAAATACTTGTTTACGAACAGCCGGAGCATAAAGAAATCAATGCTTTGGAATATGAATTAAAACTTTTTGTAAATTCTGTCGCAGAAAAGAAAAAACCTGTGGTTTCGGGTGAAGATGGACTTAAAGCTCTTAAAGTTGCACAAATTATTATTCAAAAAATAGAAGAATCAAAGGTGAATTTATGAAAAAGACCCTCATACTATCCTTATTAATCGTCATTGCACTTATCGGCATTCAATGCAGCATTTATCAAACTATGGTGAATCTATCCCGCCTTCAGTTTAAGTTAGGTGATGTTAACAGTTTTTCATTAATGAATATTCCGATCTCTAATAAAACTTCAATAAGTGATTTTAGTGCTTTGGATGTAATAAATATTACATCTTCAGTATCTGAGGGTAAATTTCCCGTTTCATTTATACTAAATGTTAATGCAAAAAATCCTAATGACGGTACCGGCGGTTATACTCGAACTGATGCAACACTTAAAGATTTTGCCTGGACTTTAGAACTCGATGGGAAAAAGACTATTTCAGGAAGATTGGATAATTCTGTATCTGTGCCCGGAACCGGTGACATTACTGTTATTCCTTTAAGAATGGATATTGATCTTAAGGAGTTTTTCGCAGAAAGAGGATATGAATCATTAATTAATCTTGCATTAGCATTAGGTGGAACTCAGGGTTCATCTTCCAAAGTTGCATTATACGCTAAGCCAACAGTTTCAACCGTGCTGGGCGATATTTCTTATCCCGGCGAATTGAAAATTGTTGATACTCAATTTTCTAACTAAAAAATCCGGGTTTTATGGCAAAATCTATTAAAGCTGCCATTGGAGTAGATTTAGGCGGTACCAATATTAAAATAGGCATAGTTTCAAGCGATGGAAAATTAATAAGAAAGATTTCCATAAAAACTGAAGCTGATAAAGGACCTGAACAGATTATAGATAACATAAAATCTGGTATTAAAACTATTCTTAAAGGTAAAACTTCTAAGATTAAAGGAATCGGTATTGGTTGTCCGGGTGTTATTAATGTAAAGAACGGTACCGTAGAAAATCCGCCGAATCTTCCCGGCTGGAAAAAAATAAAACTAGGTGAGATAATTGAAAAGGAATTTAATATTCCCACCAGTATTGAAAATGATGCAAATGCCGCTGCAATCGGCGAACTAATTTTTGGAGCAGGAAAAAAGTATTCATCATTTGTTATGGTTACTCTTGGTACCGGTGTTGGCGGTGGAATAGTTTTTAATAAAAAAATTTTCCGCGGTGAATTTGGTGCTGCCGGCGAAATAGGGCATATTTCTATTGATGGAAATGGTCCTAAGTGTAACTGTGGTTCTTATGGATGTATTGAAGCATATATCGGAAATCAGTATCTCAAAGAGAGGGTAAGATCAGAACTGGTGAATAACACCAATTCAAAAATCTGGGAGTTGATCGATAATGATCTTTCAAATGTTTCCCCACGAATTATTCAGGATGCTGCTGAGATTGACGACAACTATGCGAAAAAGGTAATTCAAAATATGGGCATTCAGCTTGGAACTGCTTTTGCTTCTGTAAGTAATGTTCTTGATATAAGCACATTCATTATTGGCGGAGGTGTTGCAGGATTTGGAAAACCCTTATTCGATATGATTCATAAAACAACTGTTGAACGGGTTCTGACTCCGATAAGACCAAGGGTAAAAGTTATTCCTGCTAAACTTAAAAATGATGCCGGTATTAAAGGTGCATCGTCCTTAGTGTTTTACAACTTGTAAATATAAATGTTTCTGTGGTGCAATTAATTATAAATGAAATTAAAGTTACTAATATCGTTTTTCTCATTTACCATTCTTATAACAGCACAGATAATTGATCCGGCATTGATATCTGCTGATACACTTGATCTTCTGCTGCCGGATTCTCTCATTCAAATACCTCCAAAGCAATATGATATTGACACAACTGTATTTTCGAGCGCATCTGATTCTATTATTTTTCTTGTTCGTGATAAAAAGATGAAGATTTATGGAAGCGGAGAGTTGAGTTATAAGGAAACAGAGATTAAAAGTGCCAACATCGTAATAGATTTTGAAAGAAATGAAATTGAAGCAACCGGAATTACTATTGATACTTTGCCAGGACAGCTTGCCGGTGCTCCTGTTCTTAAAGAAGGAGCCGATACTTATCAAGGTGTGAGTATGAGATATAATTTTAAAACAAGCAGAGGCACAATCTCGGTAGCCGGTACAGAACAGGACGGCCAAAAATATACCGGTTCAAAAATTAAAAAGGTTGATCAGGAAACTTATTTTATTCAGGATGGCGTTTTTACAACCTGTGATGATGATTGCCCTCACTATCACTTTTATGCAAGTAAAATGAAAGTGATACATAAAGAACAGCTTGTTGCAGAATGGATCTGGCTTCATTTTGGAGGAGTGCCGTTTCCAATTCCTTTACCTTTTGGTGTTTTCCCGATTGAATCCGGAAGAAGATCAGGTTTGATAGCTCCTGCTTTCGGTCAAAGCGGACTCTACGGTCCCTACTTTTCTCGTTTTGGATATTTCTGGGCTATAAGTGATTATATGGATTTAAATGCAACCGGTGATTATTATACTCGTGGCAGCTGGGCTGCTGATTCAAGATTCCGCTATGTAAAACGATATGATTATTCTGGAAATTTTTCCGGCAGGTATGAGCGGCTTAGTAGTGGTGAAACAACTGACCCCAACTTTTCCGAAAATACCAGATGGGAATTGAACTGGACTCACAATCAGAATTTTACTCCAACTATGAGAATGGATGCGAACCTACGTTTTGCATCCGGAAGAAATCTGCTTAATCAGGTCGACCTCAATGAAATTCTTACAAATGAAATTAACTCAAGTGCAACTTTAAATAAAACCTGGGAGGAATCAGGAATTAGCTTAACACTTGGTTACAGCAGACGTCAGACGTTTGAAACGAATGATATTTTTGAAGTTCTTCCAAATTTATCAGTTTCTAAATCACAGTTTTATCCATTTAAAAGCAGCAAAGTTGGCGGCGAGCAATCCTGGTATGAATTACTAGGATTCAGTTATAACAGTCAATTTCAGAATCAACGAACTAAAAGGGAAGGAGAACTAAAATCTCGGGCCGGAATTCAGCATAATATTTCAACTGGTGTATCACCTAAAATCGGATACTTCAGTATTTCTCCAAATATTAGCTACCAGGAAAGATGGTATAATAAAAGAATAGAAAGATTTTCTGTTGAAGGCTCACAAGGGCAGGATTCTGTTATTACTAATGATAAAAATGAAATTAATTTTCTTAGAACTTTCAACGCCCGGCTTTCGGCATCAACAAAATTTTATGGGATGTTTCAACCAAATGCACTTGGAGTTGCAGCTATAAGACACACAGTTAATCCTTCAATTTCGTATAACTTCACTCCGGATTTCTCAAAACCTTTTTGGGGATATTTTGATACGTATAAAAGTATTGATGGCGATGAAGTGCTTTACAGTAAATTTGAACGTGAAATATTCGGAGGGGCTTCGCAAGGTCAGCAGCAGAGTATATCTTTTTCAGTATCAAATCTGTTTGAGATGAAAACAGTAGTTGATCCTACTGATACAACTTCCACAACAGATAAAATACAATTACTGAATCTTAATGCCAGCACCAGTTACAATTTTGCAGCTGATAGTTTACGCCTTTCCGATTTGAATGTTAATTACAGAACTCAGATTGGTACTTTCCTGAATTTTTCCGGCGGTTCGAATTTTACTTTTTATGATGTCACGCCTCAAGGAAGAAAAATTAATCAGTTTCTTATTGAACAGGGCAAAGGTTTGTTGAGAATGACAAACTTCAATGTATCCCTATCTGCATCAATATCCGGCGATAGATTATCATCTGCAGGACAAACACCTCAGACTGACGCTTATCCTGAAGATGGCATTTTGGGTCAAACATTTCAAAACGGTTATCAGGGAATTTATGGGGGCAGAGAAATGGATCCTGATTTTTCGATTCCCTGGAGTTTGTCCCTGAATTATAACTTCAATGAAAACAGGCTCACTCCGAATAATATTACCAAGTCGTCAAACGTTAGTGGTAATCTCGATTTTAACTTAACACCATTATGGAAATTTTCTGTTGCGGGAAGTTATGATCTTGTGCGTAAAGAATTTTCTGCACCACAGATCAGAATTTCAAGAGATTTACACTGCTGGATAATGAACTTCACGTGGAACCCAATCGGATTTGTCCGCGGTTATTATCTTGAAATAAGAGTTAAAGCACCGCAGCTTCAGGATCTGAAAGTAACCAAACGTGATCAGTTCTATGAAGGACGTTAAATAATGCGACATTTCATAATAGACGGTAATAATCTAATTGGTAAAATGCCATCAGTTAAATCAAAAGACAAAAATGCTGAAAGAGAAAAACTTGCTTTCATTCTGGAGAGATATTTTTCCAACAGAAAAGTTAAAGTAAGTCTGCATTTTGATGGTCATAAAAAGCTTCCTATAAAAGTTACCGGTATAAAAATACTTTATTCAGAAAACCAAACTGCTGATGATCTAATAAAAAATGAAATTGAAAGAACCACAAACAGAAAAAACATAATTTTTGTTTCATCAGACAATAATCTGAAAGAGTTTGCACGCGTTTGCAGTTGCGAAGTTAAAAGCAGTGAGGATTTTGGGAAGGATATAACTTCTTCACAAAATAATGATGAAGAAGCAAATATCATCGACTCAATTAAAAACATTGATGAGTTCAAAAAACTTTTTGGTGTAGATTGAATCTCTTTAAATTAGAATACTATTTGCTTCTTATCTTATTTAAGCATTAAATTGATGTAAACATTCTTCACCTAAAATTACGGAGGTCTAGTGACCAGAACGAGTACTTTTTTTTACAAAGCAATTTTGCTTATTGGGGTAATATTATTCTTCTACAACAATTCGTCATATACTCAAGTCGATAATCCATTATATGACCGAGTTCCAATAGAGTATTATCAGAATATGAATCCGCAGTTCTTTGAAGCAGTTGTAACAGATTCTGAAGGATTTGATGATTTTAATCTGGGTGTAAATTTTGCAGAGCCGCATGTCTCTCAGAATCCGAATAACCCAATGCAGTATTTTGGTGCATATAATATCAACGGTGCCTGGCGAACTTATGATGGGCACGATTGGATAAGCAGCGTACCAAATTTTGGTGTGTCGGTAAATGGTGATCCGGTTACAGCCTATGACAGTCTTGGTAATTTATATTATATGAATATGTTTGGCGGCATCACGGGATGCAGAGTCATCAGATCTTCTGATAATGGAGCAACTTGGAGTGCACCGGTTGTTGCAATTAACGGAGTTGATAAGAACTGGATTGCTGCAGATCAATCCGCTGGACCTTACTCAAATTATGTTTATTGTGTATTCACTGATGGCGGAGGTAATGGTAACTTTACACGCAGTACAGATTTTGGGGCTACATTTACTCAAACAAGGGTATTTAATACGCAATCTCTTCCCGGAATGATGGTTGCCGTTGGACCAAATACTTCAGGTGGTAATGATGTACCCGGAGGATGTGTTTATGTTGTAACCAACTCAGGAAGTGCATTCGCATCTACTTATAGTTTTTATGTTTCAACAGATGGCGGATTAAACTTCACACTCAAATCAGCCCAGAATTTTGCTAACTACGTCGGAACAAATGTTAACGGAAGAAACTCCGTACAAAATATGAGGACCAGACCATATCCTTTTATTGCAGCTGATAACAGCTATGGTCCTTATCGCGGAAGATTATATCTCATTTATGCCTCTAATTTTCCAGCAGGGAATGGAAACAAGCCAGACATTTTCCTAAGATATTCTGATGATCAGGGAGTTACCTGGTCAACTGCTAGAACCGTCAATGATGATCTGAATACACAAAATCATCATCAATGGCATCCGGCTGTATGGGTTGATAAAACATCGGGCAGAATTTTTATGAAATGGATGGATACACGTGATACACCAACAAGCGATAGTGCCTATATCTATGCAACTTATTCTGATGACGGCGGCGATACATTTGCACCTAATCAAAGAATATCCACACAAAAAATGAGAATCAACTGCACAACCTGCGGCGGCGGCGGAACTCCGCGTTACCAGGGTGACTATGATGCGATCTATGCATTGAATAATATTTCTTTATCAATGTGGACAGATTTCCGCAATGGTCAATTTGGAAGTTTTGTAGGTTACTTCCCTGATTTCGCAATGAAAGCAGGTCCAAACACACAAAATGTTGAGAATAATGCCGACAGTGTGTTTTATAGTGTTAGTGTGCCGGCAGTTAAACTATATGATCAAACTGTTACTTTTACTGCAAGTGTATCCCCAACGCCTTTGAGCGGAACATTAATCATTGATTTTCCTGATGGTGATATATTATTAAGTTACCCTGATTCTGTAAGAATGAGAATACGTACCTCTGGATTTGTAACATTAGGCAATTATACTATTACTGTTACAGGAAGCGGTCCATTTGGTGTCCCCGTTCATAAAAGAACAGTTCAGTTAACAGTTGAGGAAGTTATTCCGGTTGAACTTATTTCTTTTAATGCTTTGGCTGATCAAAACAGTATTAATCTCAATTGGACAACTGCTACTGAGTTGAACAATCGAGGTTTTGAAGTTGAACGCAGTATGAAAATCCCAAATCAGTTAGAGTGGGTAACCATTGGATTTGTGGAAGGACGAGGTACAACAACCGAGGCTCAGAATTACAATTTTATTGATCGAAATGTTGATGCAGGTTCTTATTTTTACAGACTGAAGCAAATGGATTTTGATGGGTCATTTGAATATTCACAAAGAGTAGAAGTTGAAATATTACGTCCGTTGGATTATGCTCTTGAACAGAATTATCCTAATCCGTTTAATCCAACTACCACAATCAGTTGGAAGTCGCCAGTAGGCAGTCATCAAGTCCTCAAAGTTTTTGATGTTCTTGGTAATGAAATAAGAACCCTTGTTAATGAATATAAACAAGCCGGTAAGCATGAAATTGTATTTGATGCTTCAGAACTGCCAAGCGGTGTTTATTACTATAGAATTCAAAGCGGAGAATTTACTTCAACAAAAAAACTAATGTTGATCAAGTAAGTCTAAAATCATTTTACTCTTAAAAGGGAGTCATTGGCTCCCTTTTTTATTATTGAGTTTATAATTGTACTTATCAATTTGTTTTCAGCTGAATCAGTAAAATTGTTTTTGTATCTTTCTTAAAAGAAATTTCACTTTAAGACGACATAATGATCGATAAACTTCTTTCAATCTTGTTACTATGTTTTTCTCAATTTATTTATTCTCAATCACTGCCAATTTTTTTAGATGGCAGAACAGGTGATTGGAATATTCCGGTTCCTACATATATCGACACCGAAAATGACGGTAACGTTTATGACTTTAAGTACTTCTCTGTT
>DATHSU010000472.1:0-21002 GCA_035463895.1 Ignavibacteriaceae bacterium
ATAAAGGAAAATGCTATGGTTAAAACTATTGATTTCATTTATTCTCCAATTGCTATTTTAATATTCTTTTAAATATATAATAAAACAATGCTTAATAAAAGTTCATTATTGGTATTCATTATGTATTGTTTAGATTTCTCATTTACGTTAGCTTTGGCATCAAAACTAAAAGGAATTTATGATGATGAGATACTTAACACTTATATTATTCAGTGTTGTCCTTATTGCTGCTTGTGCAAGCAAAGAGGAGAGGTTACAGAATAGAATTCAATTAGTTAATGAATTTAAAGCACTCGATGATTTTGATAAAAACAATATTCTTTTTTACGAATTAGAACATACAAGATCAAAATTTACATATTACTCAAAAGATGGAGAAATTAATATTATCAATGAGGAATTGTATACCGATAATAATACCAATTCAAATTGTATTTATTACTACGATGACAACAAACCTATTTACACAAAAATAATGAGGATAAGAATTGATAAGAAAGACAATCAGTTATTCAGGAATGATATAGAAATAGAAATCTATTTCGACCATAATTATGAGGCTCTTTATTCATTCAAAGTTGAGAATAAAACTGAAAAAGAAATTGATCCTGAAGAATTGAAATCTATTTATGAACATGCCAAAAAGCTTTACTCTTTAGCTAAAGCTGATCTTTAATCAATTTTATCTTAAAGCATTTCTATAAATCAATAGAAAAATAGTTTTACATTTTATTATCTTGAATCCGACATTTATATTTGCCTAACCTTTCCAGATAAATTGTTTAATAAGATTGGAGAAATTTCTTGATAGCTGATAGAGTTAAGGAAATTGGTGCATCCCCGACGATGATGGTTGCAGCGGAAGCAAAAAAACTTAAATCAGAAGGGGTCGATGTAATTGATCTTAGTATGGGTGAACCGGATTTTGATACACCTAATAATATTAAAGATGCCGGAAAGCGAGCCATTGATGAAAATCATACAAGATACACATTAAATCCCGGTACGAATGAACTCAGAACGGCAATCGCAGCTAAACTTAAACGCGATAACCAATTAGAATATAAATTAAATGAATTAATCGTATCAAGCGGTGCAAAGCAAAGTGTCTTTAACAGCATTCTTGCTACAATTAACCCAAGGGATGAAGTTATTATTCCCAATCCCTACTGGGTATCTTATCCGGCAATGGTAAGTCTGGCACAGGGGAAAATGGTTGTAATAAATACGGATGAATCTACTGGATTTAAAGTAACATCTGATCAATTGAGAAAAGCTTTAACTCCCAAAACGAAAATGTTTATTCTCTGTAACCCTTCAAACCCTACAGGTTCAGCTTACACCCGCAAAGAACTTGAGTCTTTGGCAGAAGTTGTATTGGAAAATAACTTTTATGTTTTGACAGATGAAATTTACGAAAAAATGGTTTACGACGATTTTGAATTTGTTAGTTTTCCTTCCCTTGATAGCAAATTAAAAGATAAGACTATACTTGTAAATGGAATTTCAAAAGCGTATGCTATGACCGGATGGAGAATAGGTTATACTGCAGCTAATGAAAGAGTTATTGGAGCAATAAATAAAATACAGAGCCATAGTACATCTCACGCTTCCTCAATTTCGCAGGTTGCTGCCATCGAAGCGGTTGCCGGGCCACAATATGTAATCCACGAAATGCTTGATGACTTTAGAAACAGGAGAGAATTCTTTTATAATGCTCTTACATCAATCGATGGAATTACATGTTATAAACCTGAAGGAGCATTTTATTTATTTCCGAACATTTCAAAATATTTTCATACAAAAACAGACGTACTTAAAATTGAAAACTCATTCGATCTAGCTATGCATCTTCTTTATGAAGCTCATATTGCAGTTGTTCCGGGTAGTGCTTTTGGCAAAGAAGGTTATTTAAGATTGTCTTATGCTACTTCAATGGATCATTTAAAGGAAGCTGTGATAAGAATGAAAAAAGCCTTAGGCCATTTACATCTGTAAACTATCTGGAAATTAGTAACCTGAGGGACTTGTTAAGCTCATCAACTGGCATTTCTACACCAGTCCATAAATAAAATGACTTTGCCGCCTGATATACAAGCATAGTTATTCCATCTAAGAGCATTGCCCCTCTCGATTGTGCCAGCTGTAAAAATTTGGTTTTAACAGGATTATAAACAAGATCAAAAGCAATTTGATTTTTATTAAAAGATTCAGGTATTGATGTAATATTATCATCAAAATCAGGGTACATACCTACCGGTGTGGCATTTATTATCAGTTTAGATTCACTGAAAATGTCTACAAGGTCAGGAGGAAAAAGCTCGTGTGTTTTAAATGAATCAAATTTAAGTTTATCTCTGAAATAAACCCTTAAAGACTCAGCTCTTTGTTCTGTCCTGTTTACAAGATGAATTTTTGACGGTTTAAAATATCTAATAAGAACATAAATAGCAGCCCGTGCTCCTCCTCCGCTGCCAACTACAGTAACCCTGTTTCCTGATATTTTATCTTTATATGGTAACAAAGTCTCTAGTACACCGTAAACATCAGTGTTATAACCTTTAAGCTTTCCGTGATCATTTACAACTGTATTAACTGCACCGGTATCAGCAGCTTCATCTGATAGGTTATTAAGGTAATCAAGTATTTTTACTTTATGAGGAATTGTAACATTAAATCCCTTTATTCCCAGAGCATTCATACCTTTGAGTGCATTACCTAAGTTTGATGAAGGAACATTAAAAGGGAGATAAATATAGTTCAGTTTAGTCAATTCAATAGCAACATTATGTATAAACGGTGAGTAAGATTGCTTTACAGGTTGACCGATTAGTCCAATAACTTCTGTATTCTCATAAAATGAATTTCTCATAGTTTAAGCTGTGCTATTAGTAGGTAAGTGACGATATTGATCAGATCTCTTTCAACAGTCTTAGAAAAAGCTTTGAGGACTTGATTTCCGGATATTCTTTTTCGAACTCATTACGGAAAGACGGATCGATTGCAAATGCTTTTTTCAGACAATCTACGGCATCCTGTGTTCTGCTTAATATAAAATTCACCTTTGCTTTGCTGTAATATGATGAAGCATCGCTTGGGTCAATATCAATACATTTATCATAAGAACTAAGAGCAGAGAGCCAGTCACCAATTTCAAAATATGTTTCTGCAAGGTTATACCAGGATTCAAGATTATTTTTATCAATGCGCAACGCTTCTTTATAACTTTTAATGGATTCCTTAAGAAAACCGAGTGAGTATTCGAGATCTGCCTTTGCCTGCCAGGCTTCAAGACTATCTTTTGATAATGATATTGCTTTATTAAAGTCTCTTAAGGCAAGTTGATATTTCCCCGTAAGGTCAAAACAATATCCTCTTGAAAGGTAAGCTTCAAAGTATTCGTCATTTATTTTTATAGCATGATTATAATATTTAATTGCATTGTTCAGATCAGCCAGTTCTTCGTAAATGTTTGCAATATTAAATGCGGATGCCTCATCGCTGTCATCGAGCTCCAGGGATTTTTTAAAGCATTCAAGTGCAGGTTGAAACCGGCCAAGATCAGCATAAACATTACCTTTGTTAAACCAGGCACTTGGAAAATCTTCACGGAGTGAAGTTGTTAAATCATAACTATTTATTGCCTGATCCAGATGATTCAGTTTTGTAAGCACTATTCCCCTATTATACCAACCAGTAGGATTGTAAGGATCCAATTCAAGAAATTTATCGTAGGATTCCAAAGCCTTAGATAATTCACCGGAGTTTTCATAACAAAAACCCAGTTCGTAATGAACCTCCAGAAATTCAGGATCTTTTTGAATAACCCTATCGAAATATTCTATTGCTTTAATAAAGTCACCTTGGCGTTCAAACAGTAAGCCTAAATTAAAATGGGCATCTTCATTTGTCGGATCAATACTCAGAATTCGTAATAAAGATTCTTCTGCCTGAATAAATAAGCCAATACTTTCTTCAGCAGCGGATTTTTCAATCAATACATCAATATCATTAGGATTTAAGGATAGAGCTTTTTCAAAGCATTCGATTGATGGATTAAAGTCCATTATTCCGCTGAGAATAATGCCTTTTTTGGACCAGTAGTCAGAATTGTATGGAAAGATATCTATAAGCTTATTAACAAAAAATAATCCGTCTTCTAAACGATCACTCTCTATACAGTACTGAATTAAATCTTCAGCTTTGCTTATAAGTTGGTATATATTTCCCGATTCCAGCGAACTTTTGAGGGATTGTATTTCCCTGTCGAGATCATCATAAGCAGAAAAATCATCATCAAGATATTCAGAATTAAAAAGGGACATTTAATAAACTCCAATAGATACTTTTTACAAGTAAAAATCTAAAGCTAATAAACTATAAAATCAAGGTAAGCTTTATTTGGAAATGAAGAAAATTTTTATATCAATCAATCTAAAGGGAGTGAATTAAATCACTCCCTAAAACAAATTCACTTAAAAACTGAATATTATCTTAATACGGAAGTAACTTTTTCAGCAGCTTCTTTAAGACTTTGTGCTACTTCAAAATTTAATTTTGATTCATTCAGCAGATCAGCTGCCTCTTTTGCATTAGTACCCTCAAGTCTGACAACAATCGGAACTGAAACGTGCATATCAGTCGCTGCATCAATAACACCCTGAGCAACACGATCACATCTTACAATACCTCCAAATATATTAATAAGTATAGCTTTAACATTAGGATCCGATAAAATAATTTTGAATCCGTTAGCAACTGTTTCTTTATTTGCACCGCCGCCAACATCAAGAAAGTTTGCTGGTTCACCTCCGGCTAACTTTATAATATCCATTGTTGCCATTGCTAATCCGGCACCATTAACCATACAACCTACATTACCATCAAGTTTAATATAATTCAAATTATATTTAGAAGCTTCAATCTCAAGCGAATCTTCCTCATCAAGATCCCGATAAAAAGCAATTTCCTTCTGCCGATAAAGTGCGTTATCATCAAAATTCATTTTTGCATCAAGTGCAACAATCTGATTATCATTTGTGAGTACAAGCGGATTTATTTCAAGCATTGATGCATCGGTTTTTTCATAAGTATCATAAAGTGCTTTAATGAAAGGAATAAAGCTCTTAAACGCTTCTCCTTCAAGACCTAATGCAAAAGCAAGTTTTCGAGCCTGGTATGTTTGAAAACCAACTGCAGGATCAACCCATTCTTTTATAATTTTTTCTGGAGTATCGGCAGCAACTTTTTCAATTTCAACACCGCCCTCAGTTGAAGCCATAATCACATTTTTAGAGACTGATCGATCGAGCAGAATACCAAGGTAAAACTCTTTCTTAAAATCTAAACCTTCAGCAATAAAAAGTGTCTTGACTAATTTTCCTTCCGGTCCAGATTGGTGAGTAACTAATACATTACCTAGAATTTTTTGCGCATATTCTCTTGCTTTATCAACTGATGTACTGAATTTCACTCCGCCTTCAAGAATAAGTTCATTGCGGTTATCCGGATTATATAATTTTCCTTTTCCTCTTCCGCCAGCATGTATTTGTGCTTTTACAACAAATTGATTTATACCGCTCTGTTGTAATTGAGAAATGGCAGAGTCAAATTCTGAAAGATTTTTTATAGCAATACCATCTTGAATCGGTACACCAAATTTTTTAAGAATTTCTTTTGCCTGATATTCATGAATTTTCATTTAACTTCCTAATATTATTTTTATTAAAGTCTTAATCTATCATTCAAAACTTTACTGAGAAAAACAGTTTTGATTCGAAATAGGGTTAGAATAATATAGCAGCTGAAACTAGTTCAGCATTAAAATTTTCTTACTCACTCATAAACGGATAACGCCAATCTTTTGGAGGATCAAAAGTTTCCTTGATTGTTCTTGCAGTCATCCAACGCATTAAGTTCATGGCACTTCCAGCCTTATCATTTGTGCCGGAAGCTCTGCCACCGCCAAATGGCTGCTGACCAACCACAGCAGCAGTCGGTTTATCATTTATATAAAAGTTTCCTGCAGCATTTCTTAAACGGTCGGACATTTTAATTAAAGCTTTCCTATCCTGTCCCCAAATTGCACCTGTAAGTGCATAAGGCGAAGTTTCATCACATAAAGTTAATGCTTCATCAAACTTGTTATCGTCATAAACGTACATAGTCATAACAGGGCCGAATATTTCCTCTTCCATTGTTTTAAATTTCGGATTAGAAGTAACAATGGTTGTCGGCTCAATAAAATAACCTTTTGAATCATCAAAATTTCCACCGGTTATTATTTCTGCTTCATTAGACGCTTTTGCGTACTTAATATATTCTGTGATTGTTTTGAATGCACTTTTGTCAATAACTGCCGCCATAAAATTGGTAAAATCTTCCACATCACCCATTTTAATTTTTCCGACTTCTGCCACATATTTTTCTTTAAACTCTTTCCAAATAGATTTTGGAATATACATTCTTGATGCAGCAGAACATTTTTGCCCCTGATATTCAAAAGCACCACGTAAAGCTGCAACAACAAGTGCATCTACATCGGCAGAGTTATGTGCAAATATAAAATCTTTACCTCCAGTTTCACCAACAATGCGCGGATAGTATTTCATGCCTTTAAGATTGTCGGAAATAGTTTTCCACATATTCTGAAAAACCTCTGTGGATCCGGTAAAATGAACACCTGCAAGGTTAGGATTTGTAATAGAAGGGGTTCCTACCTGTCCGCCTGAACCAGGGACAAAATTTATTACACCTTTTGGCAGGCCTGCTTCTTCAAACATTTTCATTAACCAGTATGCAGAATAAACAGCACTGGATGCTGGTTTCCATAAGCTAACATTACCAACAATTGCGGGCGCAGTTGGAAGATTACCAGCAATAGATGTGAAGTTAAATGGCGTTACAGCAAAAATATATCCTTCAAGAGGACGATATTCCAAACGATTCCACATTCCGGCAGGAGAATATGGCTGATCTTGCATCAGCTGAGCCATGTAAAAACTATTGAAGCGGTAGAAATCAACAAGCTCAGCAGCCGAATCAATTTCTGCCTGGTAAACAGTTTTGGATTGTCCGAGCATTGTAGCAGCATTTATCGTCGCTCTCCAAGGTCCGGCCAATAAATCAGCTGCTTTTAAGAATACTGAAACCCTGTGTTCCCAGGGCATTTCAGCCCATTCTTTACGGGCTTCGAGCGCTGCTTCAACAGCCATCTCAACTTCCTTTTTTCCAGATTTGTGATAAACACCAAGTATATGGCTGTGATTATGGGGAATTCTCATTTCTTCGGTATTACCTGTTCTTACTTCCTCACCGCCAATAATAATCGGAACTTCTATCTGTATTGATTTTAACTCTGCTAATTTTTTCTTTAATTCTTCTCTTTCCGGACTGCCGGGTTTATAGCTTTTTACTGGTTCATTTACTGGTTGTGGTACTTTAAAATATGCGTTTGACATTTTATCTCCTGATAAATAAAAATTATGGTTGAAAAATTACGCTTTTTGGGTGGGATTAGCAATCAAAGGATCCCTGTGAATTTCAAAATTAAATGCTGTGAATTATTAATTTTCTGTTTGCAAATTAATTTTTTGGTATTATTTTGCCTTTAAATAATCTGTTTATCCCCGTCGGGCTTAAACTATTAACAGATTTTATGTAAACTTATTAAAAGGAGTGAAAATGGCTATACCTGCTACTTTCAACACTATTCCTCATATATTTAAATATTTAACTGAAGAATACAGCAAAGAAACCAACAGTTATATACTTAAGCATAAGGTTGATGGAAAATATGTTGGAATTACCTACGATCAAATGAGGGAGGAAACAGAATCTTTTGCTTGCGGATTAGCCCATCTTGGTATTAAAAAAGATGATAGAATCGCAATTATATCGGAGAACAGACCAGAATGGGTATATAGCGATTTTGCTATTCTGGGGTTAGGTGCAATAGACGTTCCACTCTATCCATCACTTACTGCTGATTCAGTTGAATTTATACTAAATAATTCTGAATCAAAAGGAATTATAGTTTCAAATAAATTCCAGCTAAATAAATTGCTTAAGGTTAGAAATAAATGCAGAGATCTAAAATTTATTGTTATTCTTAATACAAAAGATTATGATAAGGGAGTTAAAGATCTTTATACATTTTCCGATGTTCAGGAACTCGGTAAAAAGTTTAAGAAAGACAATGTAAATTTCTTCAGAGAATCTCTTAATCTAGCAAAGCCAGATGACACTTGTACAATTATATACACTTCTGGTACTACAGGCGAACCAAAAGGAGTAGTGCTGACTCATCATAACATTTTATCTAATGTTCAGGCTGCATTAGAAACATATCCCATTAGCAAAGATGATGTTTTTCTTTCATTCCTGCCACTTTGTCATATCTTTGAAAGAATGGCTGGATATTATACAGCTTTTTCTTGTGGCGGAACTATTTGTTATGCTGAAAGTATTGAAACAGTAGCTCAGAATTTAACTGAAGTAAAACCGACTATTATGACAACTGTGCCCAGATTATTCGAAAGAATTTATTCTAAGATCATTAAGAATGTTGAAAGTCAACCTGAAAAAAAACAAAAGATTTTTTATTGGGCAATTGAAACCGGAAGAGAATATGCTAAGGCTAAAAAAGCAAACAAAATACCATTTTCCTTATCAGTAAAACATAAACTTGCTGATAAACTGGTCTTTAAAAAGCTCAGGGAAAAAACAGGAGGGAACTTACGATTCTTTATTTCCGGCGGTGCAGCCTTACCAAGAGAACTTGGAGAATTTTTTGAAGCTGTTGGTTTGCTTATAATTGAAGGTTACGGATTGACAGAATCTTCACCGGTTATTTCAGCAAATCGACTTGATGCATACAAGTTTGGAACTGTTGGTAAACCAATGCCCGGAGTTGAGGTAAAAATCGCGTCCGATGGTGAAATTCTTGCGAAAGGTCCAAATATTATGCAGGGCTATTATAAGAACAAAAAGGAAACCGAAGCTACAATTAAAAACGGATGGCTTTATACAGGTGATATTGGGGTTTTTGATCAGGATGGTTTTCTGGTTATTACAGATCGTAAAAAGCACCTCTTTAAAACTTCAGCAGGTAAGTATATTGCGCCGACACCAATCGAAAACATCTTTCTTGCAAGTAAATATATTGATCAGTTTGTGCTGATTGGCGACAGAAGAATGTTCCTTACTGCGTTGATTGTTCCGGATTTTGAAGCTTTAAAAGAATATGCGGATTCAAACAATATAAAATATTCCACAATTGAAGATCTTGCCAAAGATGATGAAATTTATAAATTATTAGAAAAAGACATGGATCAGTTCCAGAAAAAGCTGGCAAATTTTGAACGTGTAAGAAAATTTGTAATGCTGGACAGACCATTCTCAATCGAATCCGGTGAAATTACACCGAGTATGAAGGTGAAAAGAAAATTCATTGAGGCGCGTTACGGGGATCTTATAGAACAGATGTATCAGAGTTTAGAAAGATCATCAAAAGATTAGCTTAGTTTAATCAATCATAAACTCAGGGTCTGCGAAAGACCCTGGGTCTTTTTTCTCAGCCTATACTCAGCAATTCAATCATTTGAGAATGAACTAATGTGTTTGAAGCAAGAATTCTTTTTGAAAATATATTGATCCGGCTGCCATTAAAATCCGTAACTAATCCTCCAGCCTCTTCCACTAATAATTTTCCGGCACATATATCCCATGGCTGTAAATGAACCTCCCAGAAACCTTCAAAAACACCTTCTGCAACATAACAAAAATCAATTGCAGCCGATCCTAATCTGCGCACTGCTCTGGAGTTCCTCGTCATAACTTCAAATCGTTCGAATGCTTTTTCAGGATTTTCCTTCACATTATAAGGAAAGCCAGTTACCAACACCGATTGAGAAATACTTTCTCTTTGGCTAGCATTAATTCTTCTATCATTTGCAAATGCTCCAGCATTTTCTTCAGCTGAATAAATTATGTTTCTCATTACATCGTAAACAACTCCTGCAATTGTGTTACCATTTTTTTGTAAACCGATAGAAACCGAAAAAATCGGAAGACCATGTGCAAAATTAGTTGTTCCGTCTAAAGGATCAATTACCCACAAATATTCTGAATCGTTTTTTAACTCTCCCCTTTCTTCGGCCAGTATTGCGTGCGAAGGATACTTTTTCTGAATGAATTCAATAATCGTTTGTTCCGATTTTTTATCAATTTCTGTTACAAGATTATTTTCACCGGTTTTAAATTCAACTTTAAAATTCTGTCTGTATCCTTCACGAACTATTTCGCCTGCTTCCTTAGAAATCTCAATTAAGTCATTAATCATTTTTGTTCCAAATTTTATTCACAAATATAAGATTAGTTGGAGAGTTTTAACGTTATTCTATGAAATGATTGCGGTTTATAGTGAACTATTCATTCCTTGATAGCACAACACTTAATGGCTATATTTGTTTGATAATTAACGCAAACTTAGGAGAAAAATTTTGAATAATTACGGAGAAATTGAGATAAATCCGAACGATGAAAAAACAATAGTAGACGATATACCACCTGTACTTCCGGTTCTTCCACTAAGAGATATTGTAATATTTCCATATATGATTTTCCCGGTATTAGTAGGCAGGGAGCAATCCATAAAAGCAGCAAATTTTGCCGTTGACTCCAGTAAATATATTTTTCTTTCTACTCAAAGGAAATCGAACATTGAAGATCCCAAACCTGAGGATATTTATGAAGAAGGGACTATAGCTAAAATTGTTCAAATTTTAAAACTGCCTAACGGTTTAATGAAAATTCTTGTTGATGGGCTGCTTCAGGGAAGAATTAAAAAATTTACAGACCGTAAAGATTTCTTTGAAGCAGAAATTGAAGTAATAATAAGTCGGCTTGAGAATGATCACGAAATGAATGCTCTGGTTCGACAGATGAGCCACTTATTTAAAGATTATGTTAAGATAAGCCGTCAGGTACCTAACGAAACTATAACAGCTTTTGATAACATTGAAGAACCGGACCGTAAATTATTTTACGCTGCTGCTAACATAAGCCAGTCAATTGAAGTAAAACAAACCCTTCTTCAAAAGTACACTTTAAAGGAACAGTTTTTTGAGATAGTTAAAATTCTCAATTCTGAAATTGATATACTGAAGATTGAAAAAGAAATTGATACAAAGGTTCAGGAGAATATTGCAAAAACGCAACGTAAGTTCATCATACAAGAACAGATTAAAATTCTTCAGGATGAATTAGGTGAAGATGAAGATGGTTCACCGGAGTTTGTTAAAATCAGAGATGGCATCAAGAAAGCCAAGATGCCGAAAGATGTTGAGAACAAGGCATTAGAGGAACTTACTAAACTTAAAAAAACTCCTCCGATGTCTCCTGAATCAACAGTTATCAGAAATTATCTTGATTGGCTTGTTGAGATTCCATGGTCTAACAGGACAAAAGATAATCTTATTTTAAAGCATGTTCAGACAATTCTTGATGAAGACCATTTCGGTTTGGAAAAACCAAAAGAAAGAATTATTGAGCATATAGCTGTGTTGAATTTGGTTCAGCAGATGCGCGGACAAATACTATGCTTTGTAGGACCTCCCGGAGTTGGCAAAACTTCACTTGGTAAATCAATTGCACGTGCACTTGGAAGAAATTTTGTACGCATTAGTCTTGGCGGAGTTCGCGATGAGGCTGAAATCAGGGGACACCGCAGAACTTACATCGGTTCAATGCCCGGAAAAATTATTCAATCAATGAAAAAAGCCGGGACTGTTAATCCTGTTATTTTACTTGATGAAATAGATAAAATGAGTATGGATTTCCGGGGCGATCCTTCATCTGCTATGCTCGAAGTTCTTGATCCTGAACAAAATCATACTTTTAACGATCATTATATTGAAGTTGACTACGATCTGAGTAATGTAATGTTCATTACAACAGCTAATATCAGGTACAATATTCCGCTCCCTTTACAGGATAGGATGGAAATTATTGAACTGCCAGGATACTTAGAATATGATAAAATTGAAATTGCTAAAAGACATATTGTTCCTAAACAGCTTAAAGCACACGGACTTGAAAAAAAGAAGGTTGAAATAACTGATTCTTCATTAAAAAAAATAATTACCGAATATACCCGTGAAGCTGGTGTGAGAAATCTTGAACGGGAACTTGCAACCATTTGCAGAAAAATTGCGAGGGATATTGTCTTAAAAGAATCTGAAAATGGTAAATCGAAAGCAAAATCAAAATACCCCGTTGATGAAAAAAAGATTGAAGAATATTTAAAAGTGCCTCGTTTCAGAAGTTTAAGACATAATAAAGCTAACCGTATAGGAAGTGTTACCGGACTGGCCTGGACATCTGTAGGCGGAGAAATTTTAACTGTTGATGTTACACTCATGAATGGCCAGGGAAAACTAACTCTTACAGGTCAGCTTGGAAATGTGATGAAAGAATCCGCTCATGCAGCACTAAGTTATTTAAGAGCAAAAGCAAAACTGTTAGGATTGAATCCTGATTTCTTTAAAGGAAAAGAAATTCATATTCATCTTCCTGAGGGTGCAATTCCTAAAGATGGACCAAGCGCAGGAATAACTATGGCAATGGCAATGCTCTCGGCTATCAGCGGCAAACCCGCTTCGAATGATATAGCTATGACTGGTGAAATTACTCTTACCGGAAATATTCTTGCAATAGGCGGGTTAACAGAAAAGCTTCTTGCTGCAAAAAGAAATGAAATTAAAAAAGTTCTGATTCCAAAAGGAAATGAAATCGACCTGAAAGAAATTCCGGTAAAAGTTAAAGAAGGAATTAAGATAATTTCAATCGATAAACTTGAAGATGCAATTCCGCATGTTTTCCCTGGATTAAAAATAGCAATCACTAAATCCGATAAAACATCAAAAGCTAAAAAGAAAAAAAATTAAACTTTGGCTGAATCAATAATTGCAAATAAAAGTGCTTCTTTAGAGGAGCAATATCAGCTTCTTGTTAAACAGGTAAAATCATTATTAGATAGGAATGATAATATCATATCTAATCTTTCAAATTTTACTGCCGCGCTTAAACAAACATTTGAAAAAATAAGCTGGGTAGGATTTTATTTGTATGACGGTAATGAACTTTATCTTGGTCCTTTTCAGGGTAAAGTTGCATGTACAAAAATACAGATGGGAAAGGGAGTGTGCGGGACATCAGCTATGAACAGAGAAACGATTATAGTCCCTGATGTTAATGCATTTCCCGGTCATATCACCTGCGATGTTGAATCCAGATCTGAAATTGTTGTTCCGATAATAAAAAACGATAAATTTTATGGAGTACTTGATCTCGACTCAACATCATTAAGTGCTTTTAATCAAACAGATAAAAAGTATCTTGAGGAAATTGTGGATTTTTTAGTCAAAGAAATTTTATAAACTATGGAATACCAGGTAACTGCGCGTAAATGGCGCCCGCAAAAATTTGATGAAGTTGTGGGTCAGGAACATATCACCTCTACTCTTAAGAATGCACTCAAAAGCGGAAGAATTGCTCATGCATTTTTATTCACTGGTCCGCGCGGAGTAGGTAAAACCACAACGGCCCGTATTTTAGCGAAATCTCTTAATTGTGAAAACTCAAAAGATTTTGAACCCTGCAATGAGTGTTCGATGTGTAAATCAATCTCCACTTCCCAGACTATGGATATTATTGAAATTGATGGTGCTTCCAACAGAGGTATTGATGAAATTCGTACACTCCGTGAATCTGTTAAATATGCACCGACTCAGGGTAAATACAAGGTGTATATAATTGATGAAGTTCATATGCTCACAAAAGAGTCCTTCAATGCATTTCTTAAAACATTGGAGGAACCTCCTGCTCACACAATTTTTATTTTTGCTACAACAGATATTCATAAAGTTCCTCTTACTATAATATCCAGATGCCAGCGGTTCGATTTCAGAAGAATTCAACTTGATGTTATTAAAGCCCAGTTAAGTATGATAGCAAAAGAAGAAGGAATTGATATTGATGATAAAACATTAACTACTATTTCTAAAAAAGCTGATGGTGCTTTACGTGATGCAGAAAGTTATTTTGACCAGGTAGTTGCATTCTGCGGAAATAAAATTGATTTCGAAATTGTATCAAGAATGCTCAACCTTATTGACGAAGAATTATACTTCAATCTATCTGATGCAATTTTGAATAAAAACTTTAAATCAGTTTTTGAGACCACTGATATTCTTTATAAAAACGGGTGGGACTTTATTGATTTCTTAGACGGGTTATCAGAACATTTCAGAAACATCCTTTCAGTAATTATTACAAATAAGACTTCACTAATTGAATCAGCCGACGTTTTCAGAAAAAGATATGCAGAATATATAGATACCTTTTCAAAAGGTGATTTGATTAGACTGCTTAATTATGTAAACAAAACTCAGCAAGAGATAAGGTATTCCCAAAATCAAAGATTAAAAATTGAAATTGCACTAACTCATCTCATTGGAATGGAAAGAACTAAAACCATAAGTGAAATAATTAATGATATTGATTCAGGATCAGTTGGCAAAAGTAACAATTACAAAGTTTCTGAACCTCAAAAAAAAACTTCACTTAGTTTGGAAATTCCTACTGAGTCTTCTGATTTACCGGCAGATATAAAAGTTATAAAAAATGATACAAAAAAAACTTCTAGTACAGTTAACAAATTAGTTATGCCGGTTACAGTTCCTGAAAACTTTGAAGATGTTGTTGCAACCTGGCAAAGTCTGGTTGAATCTATACAGCAGGAACGCGCGTTGCTTTTAGGTGGTCTTATTAACAGTCTTCAATTAATTGATTTTGATGGACAAAACCTGACTTTATCCACCTCATCAGAAGAAGTACAAACTGATCTTAACCTGCATAGGGATTACATTGACAAAAAAATCTATCAGATCTTCGGGAAAAAACTTGGAATCATATTAGGAGAAATTAAGTCACCTAAAAACGAAGATAAGTTAAAAAAAACGAAGAAAAGGAAAGAAATTGACCCAATTGAAAAACTTATAGCTGATAAATTGGGTGGGGAAGAAATCGGTTAAGATTCCAGCATTTTCCTGCCATCTCCATGTCTGTAACTCTTTTGATTATTAGGGATTAATATATATTTTTGTTGCCTATGCAAAAAAAATTAATCGTTGCAATTGACGGTCCTGCCGGTTCAGGTAAAAGCACTACGGCTAAATTACTGGCTCAAAGATTAAGTTACCTATACATAGATACCGGAGCAATGTACCGGACGGTTACTCTTTTTGCAATAAGAAATAACATACTTGGAAATGATGAAGCTATCTTCAGGTTATCAGAAAAACTTGATATTGTGCTTGAGTTCATTAAAGGTGAAACAAAAGTGAAGGTTTCGGGTGAAGATGTTTCCCAGGCGATTAGATCATTTGAAGTTAATCAGAATGTTAGTGATGTAAGTAAGATTGAAGGTGTCAGAAATATTTTAGTTCAAAAACAACAGGAAATGGGTAGGAACGGAGGGGTTGTGATGGAAGGCCGTGACATAACTACTGTGGTTTTTCCGAATGCAGATGTTAAAATTTATTTAACTGCCGAAATAGATGAGCGTGCAAAAAGAAGAACACTTGAATATGCTCAGAAAGGTACTAAACTTCCTATTAGTGAAGTAAAAGAAAATCTTCAGAAAAGAGATTTAATTGATTCAAACCGTGAAGTTAGTCCTCTTACTCAATCGCCAGATGCAATAGAAGTAGATACCTCAGACGTTACAATAGAAGAACAGGTGAATACTATTCTTGGTCATGTTCAAAGAATAGCAAAAGAAAAGAATATTAAAGTAGAAATTAATTAAAGCCGGCTAATTTATTATCAATAACTAATCTGATCTGTTTAATTGATCTTTCCGGCTTAAGTCAACTAAACAGCTAAATTATTTAAGGAGGACTAATGTCCGAAGATATAAAAGAAACGAAACCATTTGCACTGACTCCCGATGATTTCGAAAAGGCAAAAGCCAAATTTAACGATGAGGAATATTCACAAGAAGAATTTATGGCACTTGCTAAACTTTATTCAGAATCCTTCAGAGATGTTAAAGAAGGTGAAATGATTAAAGGAAAAATTGTCAGAGTTCAAGGGGATAATGTAATAATTGATGTAGGTTTCAAATCTGAAGGTTCGATTCCACTTAATGAATTTTTTGAAGGTGCTGAGCCCAAAATCGGTCAGGAAATAGAAGTGGTTCTTGAAAGCGTCGAAGATCAGGATGGAAATCTTGTGCTTAGCAAACAAAGAGCCGATTTCCTCAGAATTTGGGAACGTGTACTCAGAGCATATGATACCGGTGAAATTATTGAAGGTAAAATAGTTAAACGAATAAAAGGTGGAATGGTTGTTGACCTTCTTGGAATGGAAGCTTTTCTACCAGGTTCGCAAATCGATATCCGTCCTATTAGAGATTTTGATGCTTTTGTAGGACAAACTATGGACTTTAAAGTTGTTAAAGTAAATGTGCCAACTGAAAACGTTGTTGTTTCCCACAAAGTTCTTGTTGAAGAAGAAATTGCTGACCAAAGAGATGCTATTCTTGGAAGTCTTGAAAAAGGACAAATACTTGAAGGTGTTGTTAAAGCGATTACCGATTTCGGTGTGTTTGTCGATCTTGGCGGCGTAGATGGTCTCATTCACATTACAGACCTGAGCTGGGGAAGAATAAATCATCCGAATGAAGTTGTTAAACTTGATGAAACTATTAAAGTTGTTGTTACTGAATTTGATGAAGAAAAGAAGAGAATCTCACTCAGCCTTAAAAAACTTCTTCCACATCCATGGGAAAATATTGAAGAAAGATTTAATATCGGGGATAAAGTATCCGGTCGTGTTGTTTCACTTACCGAGTACGGTGCCTTTATTGAAATTGAAAAAGGTATTGAAGGACTCATACACAACTCCGAAATGAGCTGGACCCAACATATTAAACACCCCTCACAGGTTGTTGCTATGGGTCAAATGGTTGAAGCTATTATACTTAGTCTTGATAAAGATGATAAGAAAATCTCTCTTGGTATAAAACAGCTTGAACCTGATCCTTGGGAATCCTTAATGAGTAAATATCCTGTAGGATCACAGCACGAAGGTATTGCCAGAAACCTTACAAACTTTGGTGTCTTCGTTGAACTTGAACCCGGCGTTGATGGTCTTGTACATATATCTGATCTATCATGGACTAAGAAAATCAGACATCCCGGTGAAGTTGTTAAAAAGGCTGAAAGACTCAATGTTATAGTTCTAGCTGTTGACGTTGATCAAAGAAAGATTTCTTTAGGACATAAGCAGGTTACTGATAATCCCTGGGATTCATTTGAAAAAACTTATTCTGTCGGAACCATTACTGATGGTAAAGTTGTAAGAATAATTGAAAAAGGCATTATAACAGAACTACCTGATGATGTTGATGGATTCGTTCCTGCAAACCAGCTATCGACAAATAAGATTAAGAACTTAGCAAATCACTTTCCTATTGATTCAATTATCCCGCTAAAGGTTCTTGAATTTGACAAGGAAAACAAGAAGATAGTCCTTAGTGCAATTGCAGCATTAAAAGAAAAATCTGAACAGGAAATACAGGATTATCTTTCTGCCCATAAACTTGACAGAGTTTCTGTGGAAAGTATAAAAACTGCTGAAATGGGGTCTATTGATCCTTCAGAGTTTCCAATATTTGAAACTCCTGAACCTGAACCTATTGAACCTGCTAAAACACAGCAGACAGAAGAAAGCAAATAATCTTACTAAAAATTCCATTTTGGGTTGACTGAATGTTTTATAACTTTTAGTCAACCCTTTTTATTATAAATAAAATCAGAATGCAAAGAAAAGTTGCTTTACATACATTAGGCTGCAAATTAAATTTTTCGGAAACATCCACCATTGGTAAGGAGTTTCTGTCAAAGGGTTTTGAAATTGTTGACTTTAATACTAAAGCCGACGTTTATGTTTTTAATACTTGTACTGTTACGGAAAATGCTGAACGCGAATGCCGACAGTTGGTTAGACGAGCATTGCTAAGTAATCCTGAAGCATTTGTATTAGTTACTGGTTGTTATGCTCAGTTAAGACCTGAGCAGATATCCAGAATCGAAGGTATTGATGCAGTTCTTGGAAGCAGTGAAAAATTTAAAATCTTTTCTATTCTAGACGACTTTGAAAAAAAAGAACTCTCCTGTATATATGTTTCACCAATAGAAAAATTAAATAATCAGTTTGGATTGGCTTCATCATCTGATGCTGATTCAAGAACCCGTGCATATTTCAAAATACAGGATGGATGTGATTATAAATGCACATTTTGTACAATCCCGCTTGCACGCGGACTCAGCAGAAGTATGAATCCGGATCTTGTTATATCCGAATTTAAAAAATTAATAGCTCAGGGCTATAAAGAAATTATTCTTACCGGTGTTAATGTTGGTGACTACGGGAAATCATTCGACATAAATTTAAACGAACTCCTTTTAAAGCTGATTTCAGTTGATGGAGATTTTCGGATCAGAATCAGTTCTATTGAACCAAATTTACTAACAGATGAAATAATAGAATTAACTGCAAAAAGTAAAAAGCTTTGTAATCATTTTCACATTCCTTTACAAAGCGGAAGCCCATCAGTTCTTAAGGCAATGCAGCGAAGATATAAAGTCGGAGACTATCAAAAAGTTATTTATAAAGTGAAGGAAATAATACCTGATGCCGGAATTGGAGTTGACGTAATCGTTGGATTTCCCGGTGAAACAGAAGATCATTTTATGGAAACTTATAATTTTATTCGGGAGCTTCCTGTATCTTATTTGCATGTTTTTACCTATTCTGAAAGACCTGATACAAAAGCAACCTTATTTCCAGGCAAAGTTGAGCATTCTGAAAGAAAAAGAAGAAATAAAATGCTTCGAATTCTAAGTGAAAAGAAAAGGAATCAGTTTTACAAGGAAATGGTTGGAAGAGATGCTGAGGTATTATTTGAAACAGAAGATATTGAAGGGATGATGAAAGGGTTCTCATCTAATTACGTAAGAGTAGAACACAAATATGATCCCGATTTGGTAAATGAATTCTGCACCGTTAAAATTACCAATGTTGATGAGGTCCTTTGTGAAGGAACTCTTAAAGAGATAAAAAAATCAGTTGCATAAGAGAGTGCATTACTATAAAATTGAAATAAAAAATTATATGAAAAGTGTAACCTTAACAATTCTTGCCTGTTTTATTTTTTCCTTTAATGCATTTGCTCAAGCAGATTCAAAATCCTCAATATACGAACTCAGGTATGCAGTTAAAGAAAACATCAATATTCTTGAATCTGAGGCAGTCAGCAATTTCTCATTAAATAAAAGTACAGGTAAAAAAAGTCCGGGCCTTGCAATTTTATATTCTTTATTACTGCCTGGAATGGGTGAGCTTTATGCGGATGGATATAATAGCGGTGTTTATTTTACAATTGCCGAAGGAGCACTCTGGGCAACATATATAGGAATGAATACCTACGCTGGCTGGCAGGAAGATAGGTACAAAAGCTATGCGGTTTCTAAAGCCGGTATTGATGCATCCGGAAAAGACAAAGATTTTTACTCAAGGGTTGGACTATACCTGAATCTTGAACAATATAATAACGAAAAAGCACTCGAAAGAAATTTTGACCAGATGTATGAATCTCAACAATATTTCTGGAAATGGAATTCCACTGAAGAAAGAAGAGCTTACAGAGATATGTGGCTTTCAAGTGAACAGACTTACAATGATATTAGATTTGTAGTTGGTGCAATGCTTCTGAATCGTGTGGCTAGTGCAATCAATGCGGTAAGATTAGTTTCATCCTACAATAACAGGCTGGAAGAACAAAGCTGGAATGTTTCAGTAGGATTGGTTAATTATCCTAATATGCCTACTTCCTTAAATTTAAATTTTAATACTTCGTTTTAGTTTTTATAACAAGACTTTTAGTACGCATTACTTGAGCAGCAGCATTTTTCTTGTGATTGAATAATCGCCTGCCTGAAGTTTATAATAATAAATTCCGCTGCTTAGTCCCCTTGCATTAAAACCTAGTTCATAAAAACCTGCATCTCTGTAATCATTGACAAGTGTTGTAACTTCTCTTCCAAGGACATCAAAGACTTTTAATGTTACTAATGTGTTGTCATTTCGAGGAGTCTGCGACGGGAAATCTTTTTGATTCCGCACTTCTTTCGGAATGACAAAACGAATTTTTGTTGAGGGATTAAACGGATTAGGATAATTCTGTTCAAGTACAAAATTCATTTCATTATCAATTTCTATTTCTATTTCGTTTGAATAAGAAAATGAACCGTCATGATCTGATTGTTTTAAACGGTAGCGCAGGTTATGATTGAGATTGTGAGTGAGCTTATCTTCGAAGAAATAGTATGAAATTTCAGTTGTTGTTCCCCGGCCTTCAATAAAACCTATCTTTTCCCAGTCGATTTCTTTTGAATTTTGACTTTTTACTTTTGACTTTTCTAACTCAAACCCCATATTATTATTCTCACTCGCTGTAGCCCAATTAAGTTTAACATAGTCGTTGTGAACAAAACCAGAGAATGAAATAAGTTCAACAGGTACAACATCTTCAATAACCGTAATTGCCAATTTGGGACCATAATTCCAACGATCTAATGAGTCAGGAATGCCGTCAAAAATAAGACTAAGTCCTACAGAATAAATAGTATCAGTCTCAGAACTGTCCGAAGCGGTATATGCAAATTCCCAAAATATTGTATCATTAGTGGTTGGAAATACCAGAGGAAAAGCCTGTACAAGTTCATTGGGCGATCTGTAATCCCATTTAGAGAGAGTATCGGTTAATGACATAGTGCCGAATCTTCCGGCAACATTATAACCGCCTGCTTCGGCTGGACCACCAGCCATATACATTTTGTATAGTCCGGTTTGACCAGCAATAAGTGTATCTG
>DATHSU010000473.1:0-12723 GCA_035463895.1 Ignavibacteriaceae bacterium
AAATCGGTGAAGAACCCTACCGTATTGACAGAATGCTAACTCAAATGATTCAGTCTGAAAAGTTTGAAGATGCAAATGGAATTGCTATGGGAATTTTCAGAAAATGTGAACCTAAAAATACAGATCCTTCTTTTTCGAAATCTTTTTCACTGATGGATGTTCTAAAAGACAGACTGGGAAATTTGAAAATACCCGTAGTTTACGGTATGTCATTCGGACATATTAAAGATAAATTTACTATACCATTTGGAATTGAAGCAGAGCTGGATTCTGAAAAGCAGACCATTACCTTAATGAAATCTCCGGTTATTTGAATTCAATTTGAAATCAGAAGTTAAAATGATTAAAGAATAACGATTAACGATTTTTGATTTTTAATGAAATATAATCAAAGTACTCAATTTCATCTCTGAATCTTTTCTTTTTTAATACTTATATTATCACATCTTAATTTTATGTGATGAGGAATAAATGAAAACTAAAATAATAATAACAGCATTATTTGTATTAACATTATTACTAACCGGCTGCCTTACCTTTAACACAATTTCTTACGAAGTTCATTTTGACGATTACGGAGATGGAACTGTAAAGGTTCTTGTTAATGATATAAGGTCAGACGCATTCAATCAAAAAGAACTGGACGAGGATAAGAATAACCTGTTCGAGTTTCTTCTAAAGAGTGATAATTTCATTTCTCAAATGAAAGATGAAGGAAAGTTTATCACAAATCGTGAACTAAAGGTTGAAGATGGAAAACTTAACGGCAAAGTTGAATATTCCTTTGATGAAATCAATAATGTTGAAGGAATTGTTTACGAATCACCATATTACTTTTTAACGGTTGCTCCAGCTGACAGTATATTGTCAACAAACGGACAGGTAATGGTTTCTGAAGACTATAAAAGAATTGTATGGGATAATTCAATTAAGGTGTTAAAGTTTAAAATGTTCGTCTCTCAAACAGAAGGAAGCAGCCTTACTTCAATGGCACAATTCTATAAAGAAAAATAAAAATGTTTGCTGAAGTTGTTTTTCCGTTACCATTCAGAAAGGCTTTTACATATTCCGTTCCTGCAGAACTTCAGGATCAGTCAAAGCCCGGAGTAAGGGCTGTTGCTCCATTTGGAAAAAGAACTTTAACCGGGTTCATCCTAAACATCTCATCGAAAACCACTGTTAAAGAGGAAATAAAACCAATAAGGGATATTATTGATGATATCCCTATCGTCGATAAATACACCTTAAAATTTTATGAATGGCTGTCCGATTATTATCTCTGTTCGTTGGGTGAGGCACTAAGGCTTGCAGTGCCTCATGGTTCTGAAATCGAATCAAAAAAAAAAATTCACATTGATAAAGAATTTGCAGAGGAACTACTTTCCAAAGAAAAGAATAAAAATACAGTCAAATCAAAAATCCTTAAGGAAATTTCTGCAAGAGATGAAGTAAGCATTTCCACTTTGCAAAAAGCAATAAAGAAAAAAAACATCTATTCGGTTCTTACCTCTTTGCAAAAGCTCGGTGTAATTACTGTTCTTGACGAAGTTGAAAAACCGAAAGTAAAGCCAAAGAAAGTTAAATGCGTTAAACTCACGAAAGAATTGGCTCAGATTTATGTTGCATTCCCTGAAATTGAGCGACGATCTCCCAAGCAGGTTAAAGTCTTATTGGAGTTAATTTCTGCAAAAGGCAAATCACTTCCGGTTGCAGAACTACTCCACAAAATTGAAGGAACAAAATCCACAATTGATTCTCTCGTAAAGAAAAATTTTGTTGATGTTTTTGAAAAGGAAGTTGAAAGAAGATACACAGAAGAGTATAAAGAGGAACATCAGCAATTAATTCTGACTCCACATCAGCAGAAAGTTGTTGAAGAAGTAACCGATGTTATTAATAAAAAAGAATTTAAAACCTTCCTGCTTCACGGAGTTACAGGCAGCGGTAAAACCCAGGTGTATATCGAACTTGTAAAGCAAGTACTTTCGCAAAATAAAACAGCGCTTATTCTTGTTCCGGAAATTTCTCTTACTCCTCAGATGACATCCAGATTGTTTAATAATTTTGGAGATACGGTTACTGTTATTCACAGCCGAATGTCTGCAGGGGAAAGATACGATTCCTGGCGAAGAGTAATGAAAGGGAAGTCAAAAGTTGTTGTTGGTGCACGTTCAGCTTTGTTTGCACCACTGCATAACATCGGAATTATTGTTGTTGATGAAGAACACGATGCAAGCTATAAACAGGCAGATATGATTCCTAAGTATAATGCCAGAGACTCTGCTGTTGTGCTTGGTAGTATTTATAAATGTCCTGTCGTGCTCGGTTCGGCAACACCATCAGTTGAAAGTATGTATAATGCTCAGGCAGGAAAATATAAACTGCTTGAACTTCCTGAACGTATCGATGATGCAAAACTTCCCAAAATAATTCTAGTTAACATCGCTGTAGAACGAAAAAAGAAAAAAATGGAAAATGTTTTTTCTAAAGTACTGCTTGATAAAATAGAGGACAGATTAAGAAAAAAGGAAGGAGTAATCATACTTCAAAACCGCAGAGGTTTTTCAACACAAATATATTGTGATGATTGCGGTGAGGTTGAAATGTGTGATAACTGCTCTGTGCCATTGGTGTTTCACATCAATAAGAATATTATTGAGTGTCATTATTGCGGATTAACTAAAGATGTTCCCGGCGCCTGTACTAAATGCGGTTCACTTTCAATAAAATATTTTGGAACCGGAACGGAACGTGTTGAGGATGAATTAGAGTTTTATTTTCCTAATGCAATTATAAGCAGGATTGATACTGATTCTATCTCCAGAAAATCAATGTTAAGCAAAATATTATTGCAGTTCAGTAAAGGTGAAATTGATATTCTTGTCGGTACCCAGATGGTTTCTAAAGGTTTGGATTTTTCAAGAGTTACATTAGTAGGTGTTATCTCTGCTGAAACAACTCTATGGCTGCCGGATTTCCGTGCTGATGAAAGAACTTTTCAGCTTCTTACACAGGTTTCAGGAAGATCAGGAAGAAGCAAGGTTGAGGGTGAAGTAATAATTCAGACAATGAATGAAAAACATTTTGCGCTGCAGAAAGTATTGCAGAATGATTATAATGGATTTTATCAGCGTGAAATATCAGACCGACAAAAAATGGGTTACCCTCCTTTTACAAGACTGGCATTGATTGAAACAAAAGATCAGTCAAATGACAAAGCAAAGGGAGCAATTACCGATTTTTATAGAGAACTTATAAAATTTAAAAAGTGGTTAAAAATTTCCGATCCTCATTCAGCGATGATTGCAAGATTAAAAGGGCAATACCGTTATCAGATTTTAATAAAAAGTTTTAAAGAAAATGATCCCGGCGGTGGAGTTTTAAGAAAAGCAATTCTTGATTCATTCGTTGAGTTTAATCGTAAATCACGTTACAGGGATGTAAGATTGATTTATGATGTTGATCCGCAGAGCATAATGTAGAAAAATGTTAACCACATAGGCACATAAGAGCACAATAGGAATGATTCTATGTTTTCTATTTTCCTATGTGGTTAAAAAAATTGTTAGCCAGCGAAGCCGCTTAAAAACGGAACAGCCTTAGCGATATAGAAGAATATCAAGCTGCCGATTATCCACAAACCGAATACAACCAATGCATACTTCTTCACAACATCAGATTTAAATAGTTTTGCAAGACCAATACTCATAACAGCATAAGCCCAGATTGTGATTGGATCAAGCTTTGCAAGGAAGAATCCTGTTAATGTTGATCTTTCTGTACCCATAAGTGCTGCGACACTTGTATCCTGAAAAATTTTCCCGAGCATCAAAGTCAAAATTCCGGTAAGTATCACCTGTATTATTGTTATGTATGCAGATAAACCGCTTGCAACCAAAACGTGCTGGTAACCTCCGTCTCCTTTGAGTACAAATTTTACAAGCAGAAAATATATTCCTGCAATTATAAAAAAGAATATCGAACCGAAAATAACCGTTGAAACAATATTGATAATCCAGCCGACAGGTCCGCGCATCATTTCCATTTGAGAGTTAACTCTTTCAATCATTGCATCTTCCTGATCTTTCGGTATAGTACCGGCTTCAATCATCTTTTCAATAGCTTCAATCTGCTGCTGCTTAGCCTGGTAAAACACTTCTTCATTCATCATAGAAATGCTTCTGACAATACCGACTAAGGCAAAAACTAGAAGTAATGGAATTATCCAGTCCTTAGTTCTTGGCGGGAAGAAAGAAGTGATCTTAAACATGTTGGAGGGTTCAGTGAAAACTCCAATCATTTTATCGGAATGATTAAGCTCTTCAACCTGCTGATTAGCATTGCCCAGATTCTGTTGTTCGTTGTTCTCAAAGTTGTCCATTTTATCTCCTGAGAAAAGATTATTGATTAGTTAACAGGAAAAATATCCTACCTAATGATTAAAGACAATAAAATTATTATGAATTAGCCAAAAAATAAGATGTCATTTATACTGATTAGTGAGCAAAGACGTTATGCTTTTATTAAATTTACCTTACACAAATTGAATTTTAAGTTCATTTACTCAACGAGAAACATATGAAACCTAAAACCATCATTGAACCCTTCAAAATAAAATCAGTTGAACCGATAAGATTTACCACCCGTGAAGAAAGAGAAATTATTCTAAAAGATTCAGGTTATAACCCGTTTCTAATTCACGCTGATGATGTTCTGATTGACTTGTTAACTGACAGCGGAACTTCTGCAATGAGCGCAAAGCAGTGGGCTGGAATTATGGAAGGCGACGAGTCTTATGCCGGTTCAAAAAGTTTTTACAGATTCGAAGCTGTTGTAAAAAGCATTACTCAAATGAAATATATAATTCCAACTCACCAGGGAAGAGCGGCAGAGAAAATTCTTTTCTCTATTATCGGCGGACCAGGAAAATATTTTCCTAATAATACACATTTCGATACAACAAGAGCTAATATAGAATTCTCCGGTTCAGAAGCAGTTGATCTTCTTAATGAAACTGGTAAACATCCGGAAATCCGCGCTGACTTTAAGGGCAATATGGATATTGAAAAACTTGAAGCTTTCATAAAAGAAAAAGGCGCTGAAAATATTCCGCTCTGTATGTTAACGGTTACAAACAATTCCGGTGGCGGGCAGCCGGTTTCTATGCAAAATATCAGAGAGACTAAAGAAGTCTGTGAAAAATATGGTATACCTTTATTTCTTGATGCGTGCAGATTTGCTGAAAATGCTTTCTTCATTAAGAAGAGAGAAAAGGGTTATGAAAATAAAACTCCTTTAGAAATTGCTCAGGAAATGTTTTCTTATGCAGATGGCGCAACTATGAGTGCAAAGAAAGATGCACTAGTAAACATCGGCGGATTTCTTTCATTAAATGATGAAGAACTTGCAATGAAATGCCGCAATCTCTTAATTGTTACAGAAGGTTTCCCAACCTACGGCGGATTAGCTGGACGCGACTTAGAAGCTGTTGCGCAGGGACTTCTTGAAGTTGTTGATGAACACTACCTCGAATACAGAATACGCAGTGTTGAATACCTTGGTGAAAAACTTGTTTCTCTCGGTGTACCGATTATAGAACCTCCCGGTGGTCATGCTATTTATATCGATGCAAAAAGATTTTTACCAAACGTTCCGCCTGAACATTATCCCGGTCAATCGATAGTTTGTGAACTATATCTGGAAGGTGGTGTACGCGCAGTTGAGATAGGGAGTGTCATGTTCGGTAAGTATGATAAAAATGGTAAACTGATTCCGGCGATGATGGAACTTGTAAGACTTGCAATTCCAAGAAGAGTTTACACGCAAAGTCATGTTGACTATTTAATTGAAATAATTGCAGAAGTTTATAACAACAGAAATACGTTAAAAGGTTATGAAATAACATACGAAGCACCAATGCTTCGCCATTTTACAGCACAGTTTAAACCATTGAAATAAAAATGAATATTAAAAAACAATATTTATACGATAATAACAGACCGATCTGGAGAATAATTCCTGCCGGCAATAGAGTAATTATTGAAGAAAGATCATCTGAAAATAAAGAAGTCTTTTTTAATTGTATAGATATCAATTCCGGTGACGATATTTTTTCTGATATACAATTAGATGAAAAGTTCTGGGTTGGCATTGAAGCAGTTGAAGATGACTATATCTTCTTCCATAAATTTCCCAAACCGGATATGCCTAATCATAAAAGCATAATTACATTTGATATAAATACTGCTTCGGTTCTATGGAAAAATGATGAACTAACCTATTTGTTTTATTATGATGAAAAAGTAGTCTGCTTTAAACAATTATTTGAAAAGCGCAATTACTTTCTTATCGATGCAGCAACAGGTAATATTATTTCTGAACTTGGTGATGACGATGAAAAAATAAATGAGCTTCGTCAGGATGCTATAGAAGATTATTATGCCGAAGGTTATCTTTTTCCTGTTGAATTCCGAAGGGATCTTCCGCCTGAAACAGAATGGGAAGAATATCTTCGTAACTATGCAAAGAAATTTGTAATAAAGGGAAGTATTAACTGCGTCATTATCGACACGATGTTACTTTTTAATTATCACAAAGTATCTGATGAAAATAGTTTTAATAATATTTTTGTTGCAGTTGATCTCGGCACCGGCAAAGTGTTGATGAAAGAAACTTTGAATAAAGAAATCAGTAATCTGATGCCGGATTCTTTTTTTGTAAGAGATAACCTTCTGTTCCTGCTTTTTGAGAAAACAAAGTTTGGAGTTTATTTAATAACAAACTGATGAGATGATAATATGGAATTCTCCGAAGAGGCAAAATTGATTCTGCTTAAGGCTGCAAGAGAATCAATTAGTTCAGTATTTGGGGATGCAGATATTCCGAAACCCGATTACTATAAATATCCTGAACTGAATGATCATAAAGGTGCATTTGTTACACTGACTATTAATGGCGAGTTGAGAGGCTGTATTGGATACATAATTGCACAGCAGCCATTATTCGATGTTGTCTGTGAAGCCGCAAAACAAGCTGCATTTTCGGATCCCCGCTTTTCTTCTTTAAAAGAAAAAGAATTAGATTCAATTCAAATTGAGATTTCTGTACTTTCCAATTTTACTCCAATTAATAACTATAATGATATAGAGGTTGGAAAGCATGGACTTTTACTTGAAGAGGGAGGTAGAGGTTTATTACTTCCTCAGGTTGCAGTTGAACATAAAATGAACAGGGAAGAGTTTTTGAGTGCAGTTTGTCGTAAAGCCGGGTTATATTCGGAGTACTGGAAAGAAAGACAATTAAATATTAAAGTTTTTACTGCTGAAATTTTTGCTGAAGAGTGAAAGGAGTTAAATATGAAACAGGTGAGACAAGCACAGGTTGCCGGATATTTTTATCCCTCTGATCCGCAAAAACTAAAAAGAGAAATTTCTATTCTTCTTGATATTGCCAAACCACAGAAATCTTATCATAAAATATTTGGAATAGTTGCTCCGCATGCAGGTTATGTTTATTCCGGTAAAACTGCAGCCTATGCATACAACTTACTTAAAGATAAAAACATTAAAACTGCTATAGTTATTTCTCCAAGCCATTCAGAATACTTTCCCGGAGTTTGTGTTTATGAAGGTTATGCTTATGAAACTCCGTTTGGTGAAATTGAGGTTGATAAAGAAATAACTGAAAAACTTTGTGAAGAAAGCAGGATAATATTTAAGGGTGTACAAGGACACAGAAAAGAACACGCACTTGAAGTACAGCTTCCTTTTCTGCAAAGTGTGATTAAAGATTTTAAGATTGTCCCTATTGTAATTGGTGATCAGGGTAAAATGTATATTGATGAACTGGCAAAAAAACTTTGTAAAGTTTATGATGAAAATACTTTAATTGTTGCAAGTTCTGATCTTTCCCACTTTCATAATTCAGAAACCGCAGATCAGCTTGATTCTATTGTAGAAAAACGAATAAATGATTTTGATTTTGAGAATCTACAGAAAGACCTTGAGCTGAATAACTGTGAAGCCTGCGGCGGCGGTCCAATTGTAGCTATGATGAAAGCTGCTTCGTTACTCAATGTAAACCATTCCGAGGTACTAATAAGAACAGACTCCGGTGATGTAACCGGTGATAAAAGCGAAGTGGTTGGTTATCTTTCCGCAGTCATCTATAAGAATTAAAAATTGTAGGGAACAGACCTCCGTCTGTTCCGAAATAGAAAATATCAAAATGTCGAATTGATATAAATCAAAATCCGATAAGTAATCATTGCACAGAGAGCAGAAAGAGGAATTGTTACAATCCACGCCCACAAAATATTTTTTGCAACACCCCATCTAACTGCAGAGAGGCTTTTTGTAGCACCGACGCCAATTATTGATCCCGTAATTGTATGAGTTGTACTAACAGGAATACCGAATATTGTAGCACCCATTATTGTTAACCCTGCAGATGTTTCTGCACTGAATCCACCAAAAGGGGTTAGCTTTGTAACTCGCATACCAAGAGTTTTAATTACTTTCCAGCCTCCGAATAAAGTTCCCATTGCAATTACGGTATGACTTAATATCACTACCCAGAATGGAACATAAAACGTATCACCCAGCATTTGATTCGTAAATAAAACAACAGTAATTATTCCAATCGTTTTCTGTGCATCATTTGATCCATGACTAAGACTATAAACTGCTGCAGATACTAACTGAAGCTTTCTGAAATAGAAATCTACTTTTCTGGGAGGTTGATTCCGCACTATCCACAAAGTTATAACGGAGAAAAAGTATGCTATAATCATTCCTAGAATTGGTGCTAAGAATATAAAAATAATTATCTTCAGATAGCCGGAAAGAATCAAAGCATCAATACCGGCTTTGATAAAGCCAGCACCACCATAACCACCAATAATTGCGTGTGAAACACTGATTGGTAAACCAAAATGTGTTGCGCTTGCCGTCAGAATGATTGCACCTATTACTCCGGATGCAATTACAAAATTGTCAACAATACTAACATCAACTATTCCCTTACCTATTGTGGTTGCAACACTGACACCGAAAGCAAAAGCAGCGGCAAAATTAAAAAATGCTGCCCATGCAACCGCCTGAAAAGGTGTAAGAACTCTTGTGGAGACAATTGTAGCTATAGAATTTGCCGCATCATTCATTCCGTTATAGAAATCAAATACCAGTGCAAGGAGAATGATCAGGATTACTGTTTCCATTAACGATTATGCATTCTTTATAAATATGGTAAGAATGATGTTAGCTGTAGACTGGCATTTGTCTGATATTCTTTCAAGCAGATCAAGTATTTCTTTTTTCTTGATAAGCTCAATAGCATCTTTTTCCTCAACAAATAATTCCTTCATTGCCTGCCTGTAGACAGCATCAGCCTGAGTTTCAAGATCCTTTACTGCTTTGCACTCATTAATACTTTTAACCTTTAAATCCTGTATCGCAACTCCAAGTTCTATAACTTGCTGGTGTACAATTGCAGCCATCTGGTCAGCATAATTAATTTTTTTAGTTATGTTAAAAGTATCGACTCTTGCGGCTGCACCAAGAAGCATATCGCTTATATCATCAAGTCTTTTTATTAAAGCAAATATATCTTCACGATCAAATGGAGTGATGTAAGTTTTATTAATACGTTTGGTTATTCTTGAGGAAATTTCATCACATCTTAATTCTAAAGGTTTCATCTTTAAAAAATTATTCCGGTCAGGTATTTCTGAATTGAAAAGCTGCTCTGAAAACTGAGACATCTCCTCAATACGGGAAATCATTTCCTTGAAGTCTTCAAAATATTTTTCTTCTTTGGGCAGGAGTTTATTAAACATAATTTTCCACTGTTTTAATGTGAGGTGTAAAAAGAGTTACTTCGACTATTTAAAATTAAATATGAGAACACTTTTCGCCTAACTTTTGAACAAAAAAAATAAAAATGTAATCGTTATATTGCGTCCCGAATTTTGAATTTATAGGAGAATTATCATCGAAAAGAAAAATAAACCTACAGATGCTGTAGCAAATATTGTATCATTAGCAAAACGACGCGGATTTGTTTTCCAGTCAAGTGAAATCTACGGCGGACTGAACGGATGCTGGGATTACGGTCCGCTGGGTGTGGAACTGCTTAAGAACATAAAGGAAGAATGGTGGAAATCCATGACTTACCGCGATGATGTCGAAGGACTAGATGCATCCATACTGATGCATGCAAAAGTATGGGAGGCTTCGGGTCACGTTGAGAATTTTACTGATCCGATGATTGACTGCAAACAATGTAAAGCCAGATTCCGGCTTGATGTACTCGGAGATTCAATTAATGAAAAGAAAAAGAAAAAAGCTGTTGACGAATTAAAATCTGATGTAAAGGATAATTCTGAGTTCATTGGCTGGATAGAAAAAACTTATGCTAATCCCGGTGATGAAGATCCATTTAATTTAATTCTTGAGCATACGGAACTAGGAAAAAAATTGTTAAGTAAATTGAACTGTCCTCAGTGCGGAAATGTAAACACTTTTACAGATGCTCGTAAGTTCAATTTAATGTTTAAAACATTTGTTGGACCTGTTGAAGATACGGGTGCTGTAGTCTATCTGCGTCCGGAAACTGCTCAGGGAATTTTTGTTAACTTTTTGAATGTTCAGAGTTCATCACGACAAAAACTTCCTTTCGGAATTGCACAAATAGGAAAAGCATTCCGTAATGAAATCAACACAAAGAATTTTCTTTTCCGCACAAGAGAATTTGAACAGATGGAAATGCAGTTCTTCGTTAACCCAAAAGCTGACAAAGAATGGTATGACTACTGGAAGGCAACCCGGATTGAATGGTTTAAGTCACTTGGAATGACTCCGGCAAAACTCCGCTATCACGATCATCCGCAGAATAAACTTGCGCATTATGCTAAAGAAGCGACAGATATTGAATATGAATTTCCTTTCGGCTGGGGTGAGATTGAAGGAATACACAACCGAACGGATTTTGATTTATCGCAGCACGAAAAATTTTCCGGTAAGTCTTTAAAATATTTTGATGATGAATTAAAAGAAAAATTTATTCCCTTCATCATTGAAACATCTGCCGGGGCGAGCAGAAGCTTTATGGCATTCTTAATTGATGCATATTATGAAGAGGAAGTAAATGGTGAAATGAGATCGGTATTGAGATTTCATCCAAGACTTGCTCCAATTAAAGCAGCTATCTTCCCATTGGTTAACAAAGACGGAATGCCGGAAGTATCTAGAGAAATTGAAAAAGATCTGAGGAGAAACTTCAAAGTATTTTATGATGATAAAGGTGCGGTCGGCAGAAGGTATAGAAGACAGGATGAGGCTGGCACTCCCTACTGCATAACGGTTGACACACAAACACTTGAAGATAAAACTGTAACTATTCGTGACAGGGATACTATGGTTCAGGAAAGAGTTTCAATTGACAAGTTATCACGATATTTGGGTGATAAACTTTTGAAATAAGAATTCAGAAGACAAAAGTTAGATTACAGAAGGGCGATTCGTTGGATCGCCTTTTTTATTGTATAATTTTAAGACTTGAGTTGAAATTATCATTGATATTATGTGCAATATTATGTACGTTTAAGCGAACAAAATTCAGAAAGGATTTAAAATGCAGAGAATTCAGTTAGAAGAAGATATTCAACCGTTGTCAGAGTTCAGATCAAGAGTTACATATTATCTTGAGAAAATTAAGAAGGATAGAAGACCATTAGTTATAACTCAAAATGGTAAGAGCGCTGCCATACTTATTGATGTTTCAGAATACGAAAAAATTATGGGGAAAATTGAACTTCTTGAAGACATCAAATTAGCAGAAACTCAAATTACAGATGGCAAACATATAGCTCACAGCACTGTAAAAAAAAGATTAGCTAAAAGGATCAGGAATTGATAATAATCTGGTCGCCCCTTGCAGTTAAAAGATTAGAAGAAATATTTGATTTTATCTGTGAGGACAATCCTGTTGCAGCCAGGAAGCTGATCGAGAGTATTTTTAATAAGATTGAGCATCTTTCAAAATACCCGGAGCGCGGAAGGAAAGTTCCTGAAGTTAATCGAGTTGAAATACGGGAGGTATTTGAAGGTGCTTACAGGATAATATATCGGATCGATAAAAAAAGAATTTCAATTTTAACAATAAGGAATTTCAAACAAATTCTACCTGAATCAGATTTTCAATAATGTCTTATCTTCGAATTCAGCAGCTAATTGCATAGAGTAAGAATTGCTTTTTAAAGCGCCTTTTTATTTTTAGCTTGTTTTATTTCCAAATGATTTCAAAATTTGATCTGAACAAAATTTTAAGTGATTATGAAAAAACTATTAGTAATATTCTTTCTGTTAACAATAACAGTATTCACACAATCTGATTTTGAAGATCGTGTTCAGGATGGCATAAAACAAATTTATAATATTAAGTTTGATGATGCAGAACGGACTTTCAGAAATCTGATTGCTGATTATCCCGATCATCCGTCAGGAAGATTTTTTCTTGCAATGATCGACTGGTGGAAAATCCTTCTTGAACTGGATAATGAAGATCGCGATGATATTTTCTTTCAGAAGCTTGAGGATGTAATCTTTCAATGCGATCAAATACTTAAGAAAGATAAAAGTAATGTTGATGCACTATTCTTTAAAGGTGGTGCTATTGGTTTCAGAGGAAGATTGCGTGCACTGAGAGAAAGCTGGCTTAAAGCTG
>DATHSU010000474.1:0-2430 GCA_035463895.1 Ignavibacteriaceae bacterium
ATATGTGGGATAGACTAAACGATAACGGAATAATTACTATTACAACCTGGATTGATTACCCATACCGCAATCCGTTGAAAATTATTGCAACATTATCAGAGATGCTTTGGCGGCAAGATATAAATGAACCCGAACAACATATTGCCGCAATAAAAAACTGGAACACTATAACATTTTCTATTAAGAGTTCTCCACTCACCCAAGCAGAAATTGAAAACGTAAGAATATTTTGTAATGAAATGAACTTTGATCCGGTTATTCTTCCCGGAATTCATCATGAAGAAAGAGAGCGTTTCAACCAGCTTCAGGATGGTTCACTATATGTGTTGATAGATAGAATTTTATCATCTCGTGAAGAGCGGGAAAAAGTTTATGATGAATATAATTTCAATATAAGGCCGGCAACTGATAATCAGCCTTATTACTCACAATTCCTTATGTGGAATAGCATTCCGCTTTTAGCAGAATTGTTTGGCGATCAATCCGTTGCCTTTTTTGAAGTTGGTTATCTTATACTCTACATAACCTTCGCCCAGATTGTATTGCTTGCATTACTTCTTATTATTGTACCGTTATTTAAGCTCGGTTTCAAAGGCGGAAATAAAGTCCGCACTTTATTTTATTTCAGCGGACTCGGCATTGGGTATATGTTCATAGAAATAATTTTAATTCAGCGATTCACACTTTACTTCGGTAATGTTATTTATGCGGCAGCAGCAGTTGTGTGTCTGATGCTTGTTTCATCCGGCATCGGAAGCTTTGTTTCACAAAGGATAAAAATTCAAAGTAAGTATTTTATAGTTATACTATCAGTCATAATATTTTCGTTGATGATCCATACAATCTTTCTTTCAGATATCTTAAAGATGACTATTGGAAACGATCTGACTGTAAAAATTATTATCTCTGCTTTAATAACTGCTCCGCCGGCATTTTTTATGGGGATGCCCTTTCCGTTGGGACTGAGACTACTTTCATCCAACTCAGAAACCTCAGCTCAAATTCCCTGGGCGTGGGGCATTAACGGAATGTTTTCTGTAGTTGCCACAGTGCTTGTAACTATAGTTGCCATAGAACTGGGTTTTGTGTGGGTGATGCTGTTTGCTATTGGAGCGTATGGTTTATCTTTACTTACAAAGTTAAGATATTAGTATGCTTCCATCATATCTTGAAAAACTTACTATTAAAGATTTACGAGAGCGCGCAGACGCTTTACTTCAGCTTCTTAGTGAATGCAGGATTTGCCCAAATGAATGCAATGTAAATCGAGCCGAAGGTAAAGAAGGAACTTATTGCCATTCAACAAATGAAATTAAAATTTCAAGTTATGCTCCGCATTTTGGCGAGGAACCGCCTTTGGTTGGATTCAGCGGATCGGGAACAATATTTTTTACAAACTGCAATCTTAGCTGTGTGTTTTGTCAGAACTATGATATTAGTCAGTTAGGTCACGGCAGCACAGTATCGATTGAGCAGCTTTCTGAATTTATGATCACACTCCAGAATCGCGGATGCCATAATATAAATCTTGTATCTCCGACCCACTTTGTTCCGCAAATTATTTCAGCACTAGTTATTGCTGTTAAAAAAGGACTTGAGATACCAATAGTTTACAACTGCGGCGGGTATGAATCCGTTGAAACATTAAAACTGCTTGAAGATATTGTTGATATTTATATGCCTGATATAAAATATTCAAAAAATGAAACAGCTTCACGATTGTCGGGAATAAAAAACTACTGGGATGTTGTTAAATCTGCAGTTAAAGAAATGCACCGGCAGGTGGGTGATCTTCACATTAACAGAAGAGGAATTGCAAAGACCGGTTTACTGATTAGGCATCTCGTTCTTCCAAACGATCTCGCTGGTTCTGAAAAAGTCATTGATTTTATTGCAGATGAAATATCAAAAGACACTTATCTTAATATTATGGATCAGTATTATCCTGCGTATAAGGCAAATAGCTTTAATGAGTTGAACAGAAGAATTACAAATGATGAATATGAGAAAATTATTGATTGCGCAAGGAGGAAGGGATTAACAAGAGGGTTTTGAGTTAAAATTCAAAAGTCAGAGGTCAGAAGTCAAAAATGCTATTCTTATTTGCGTCGTATTCCTTAAAATAATATCGTTAATAAACTAAACCTTAGTACCCAGTTTATTGAAGTAATTTTAACCATATTAGCTTATTTTAAAGTACAATTATTCAATAATTAAAAGTTCAGCAAATGAAAACATTCAAATTACTACTGGCAATCTTTTTACTTTTAACTATCACGTCCTGCACACAAAAACCAATTGCCGATCCCGAATACATCAAAGAAATTGAAGATTGGGATAAAAGACGTGTCGAACGTTTGCGTGAAGAAAACGGGTGGCTCAATCTTGCCGGACTTTTCCTGCAGAATCAGGTTTATCAACGTACATAAA
>DATHSU010000475.1:0-12239 GCA_035463895.1 Ignavibacteriaceae bacterium
ACCCTCCAAACCGAAATCACATTTTGCTGTACCGGGTCTGTACATTTATGATAATAAAGTAGTTGATATTTCCAAGAACTTAAAGCCATCGGCAAGGGGAGAATTGGAAATTACAGATGTTAATAAAAAATATCTGGAAAAAGGTGAACTTCAAGTTGAAAAGATAGGTAGGGGCGTTGCATGGCTTGATACCGGAACACCCGAGGCATTACTTCAGGCATCCAATTTCTTTGGTGTTATAGAAGATAGACAAGGACTAAAAGTAGCCTGTATTGAAGAGATAGCTTATCATAAAGGATTCATAAATAAAGCTGAATTCAAAGAAGCAATTGAATCAATACCAATCTCAATGTACAGAGACTATCTGGAAAAAATTTATAAAGAAAGCTGATTATTTATCATTTATGCAAATTGAAACAACAAACATTCCGGGCCTTATATTAATTAAACCTAAAGTATTTGGCGACAGCCGCGGTTATTTTTTTGAATCCTATAACAAAGAACGTTGTGTAGAGATAGGATTAAATATTGACTTTGTTCAGGATAACATTTCAAAATCAGTAAAGTCAACAATCAGAGGATTGCATTATCAGATTGGAGATAAAGCTCAGGGAAAACTTTGCAAAGTAATTACGGGTAAAGTCCTTGATGTAGCTGTTGATATTCGTTTCGGTTCCCCGACTTTTGGCAAACACTACGCTGTTGAACTTTCTGAGGAAAATCATACAATGCTTTGGATCCCGCCAGGATTTGCACACGGATTTTCGGTCTTGACAGACCAGGCAATTTTTTCTTATAAATGCACCCAGTTTTACAGCAAAGAACTTGAAAGATCTATTATTTATAATGATCCGGATTTTAACATTAACTGGCTTGTTGAAAATCCGATTATTTCTGATAAAGATTTGAAAGCCAAATCGTTTAAAGAGATTGAAAAAGATTTCATTTATTAAACAGCATATTTATTTATTAATATTAAAACTAAATTCTGATTAAAAGGACAAATATGAAAGTTCCACTATTAGATCTTAAACCTCAATATCAATCATTGAAAAAAGAATTAGATGAGGCAATCTTAAAAGTTGCTGAATCGCAGTATTTTATTCTTGGTCCGGAAATGAAAAAAATGGAAGATGCCTGCGCCCAATATCTTGGAGCAAAGCATGCAATAGGTGTTTCATCCGGAACAGATGCGCTTCTTCTTGCTTTGATGGCAATTGATATAAAACCCGGTGACGAAGTTATTGTGCCAACTTATTCTTTCTTTGCCACTGCCGGTGTGGTTTCAAGATTAAACGCATTACCGGTATTAACTGAATGCGATCCGGTTACATTCAATATTGATGCTGAAGACGTAAAAAGAAAAATTACTTCCAAAACAAAAGCAATTATTCCGGTTCATCTATACGGACAGAGTGCCGAAATGGACGAAATAATGAAAATAGCTGACAAGCATAATCTCTATGTTATTGAAGATGCGGCCCAGGCAATTGGAACACAGTATAAAGATGGAAAATGTGTTGGAACTATAGGACATATCGGGTGTTTTTCGTTTTTCCCCAGCAAAAACCTTGGCTGCTTCGGTGATGGCGGTCTCGTAACAACCAATGATGACGAGATTGCAAAAGTTTTAACCATTAAAAGAGTCCACGGAGGCGAACCAAAATACTATCATAAGGTAATTGGCGGAAACTTCAGGCTGGATGCTCTGCAGGCGGCTGTAGTAAGCGTTAAACTTCCTCATTTAGATTCCTGGTCAGAGAAGAGAAGAGAAAATGCAGCCAGATATACTGAGCTCTTTATTGCTTCAGGATTGGCAGAGGAAACCGGCAGAGTAAAATTTGATTCTAAAAATAAAGTTTTACTTCCGAAAGCAGTTTATGAACACCTTTCTTCATCATTTAAGAATTACCATATATATAATCAATATATTATCCGTGTTGAAGATCGTGATGGATTAAGAGACTATTTGACTAAAAATGATATTGGAACTGAAATTTATTATCCCGTTCCCTTCCATCTCCAGGAATGCTTTACTGATCTTGGTCATAAAAGAGGTGATTTTCCAATTTCGGAATTCTGTGCAAACAGTTCTCTTGCATTACCGATCTATCCGGAACTAAACGATGATCAACTGAAATTTGTAGTCGATAAAATTGCGGATTTCATAAAACAATGATTTGCTGATGATGATTCGAATAACCCTGCTGGTAATTGTTTTTTTCTCCACCGCCTTTTCACAGGTTGTTTACGAACCTCTTCATAGAGATGTATATCAATACTTATCCCGTTTAGCGCAAAAGGGTATTATTGAATTTAATGATCAGGTTAAACCAGTAAGCAGAATATATATTGCTGAAAAATTAAATGAGCTTAATAGTAATCGTTCCGCCATTACTTCATTAGAAAAAGACGAATTAAATTTTTATTTAATGGATTATGATAGAGAATTAAAATTTATACGTAATGAAAAAATCGAAAATGAAGAAATGACAATCGCAGAAAAAGACCCTGCCGGGCGTACGAGATTATTTTCTTATGCAGATGATCTTTTCACCTTAAATGTCAGTCCTATTTTTGGTTACAAAATTGGTTCGCGGAATGAAGCTAAATTAACTCACTTTTGGAATGGAATTTACACATACGGCTACTTAACTGATCATATAGGAGTTAGTTTTGATTTCAGAGATAACAATGAATCCGGTACAACTATTGATAAGTTCAAAAGATTTACACCAGTTACAGGTACCAATGAGAGAAGTGATGCTAACGTTTTAAATTACAGTCCTAATAAAATTGAATACAGTGAGGCGAAAACAGTAATAGCTGCAGATTGGAAATGGGGAAGTGCTGCAATTGGCAAAGAATTTTTAGAATGGGGTTACGGTGAAAGCGGTAAACTTGTGCTTTCGCAAAAAGCTCCGTCTTTCCCATTTATCCGACTTGACATCAATCCAGTTGATTGGTTTTCATTTAATTATATTCATGCCTGGTTATTATCAGATGTAAAAGATACCTCTGATGTTTATTTCTCGGATTTTGGACAGGAAAGATTCTTTTACAGAGATAAATTTTTTGCTTCTCATTCTCTTACGATCAAACCATTTCGAGGTTTACACATTTCGATTGGTGAGTCTATGATTTATAGCGATCAACTCGAACTTTCCTATTTAATTCCATTTATGTTTTTCAGGTTAGCAGATCATTATTTGAGCAGACAACTAAATCCTGCCGGAAGCAATGCCCAGATTTTTGGTTCAATAAGTTCAAGAAATCATATTCCTAACACGCATCTTTATGGAACAGTATTTATAGATGAAATTACAATTACTCACCTTTTCAATTCTGCAAGACAACGCAATCAATTTGGTTTTTCAATAGGCGGATCAGTTGTGGATCTACCTATTGACAATCTAAGTTTAACTCTTGAGTTCACGAAAACATATCCTTTCGTCTATAAACACTATATTTCAACCACTAATTATCAAAGCGCATCTCATAATTTAGGGCATTGGATTGGACAAAATGCAGATCAGATTTATGCTTCAATGGAGTATAGAATATTAAGAGGACTAAAAACAAAATTGTGGGGACAATATATCAGAAAAGGTGAGGAGGATGATATCACCGGAATTTTTGTTCAGCCGCAGCCGCCCTTTTTGTTCGGATTACGAAAAAATTATTCTTATTTCGGCGGTTCGCTGCAGTATGAACTTTTACACGAATTATTTGCAAGGCTGGAATTTCAAACAACAAATTCGTCAATTCAACAGGAGGATCTAAGTTTTATTGATAAAACCTTGAATGAATTTTATCTCTCAGTATATTATGGTTTGTAATAATGAGCACAAAGAGTAAAAATAAGAAGATTTATCTTGCCGGCCATAAAGGAATGGTTGGTTCTTCAATTTTGCGGGAATTGCAGAAGCAAAATTACAATAACATCGTTCACAGGGATTTGAGTGAGCTTGATTTGAGAAATCAAAAAGATGTTAATATTTTTTTTGAATCCGAAAAGCCCGAGGTTGTTATTATTGCTGCAGCAAAGGTTGGTGGAATATTGGCTAACAATACCTACCGGGCAGAATTTATTTATGATAACCTGATGATCCAGGCTAATCTCATTCATGCCTCTTATATTAATAAAGTTGAAAAAATAATATTTCTCGGAAGTTCTTGCATTTATCCTAAGCTTGCACCGCAGCCATTGAAAGAAGAGTATTTGCTTTCCGGATATCTTGAATACACAAATGAACCATATGCAATTGCGAAGATCGCAGGTATTAAACTTTGTGAAAGTTATTTTAAACAATACGGATGCAACTATTATTCTGCAATGCCCACAAATATGTACGGACCAAATGACAATTTTGATTTGGAAACATCTCACGTACTTCCCGCTTTAATGAGAAAATTTCATGATGCTAAAATAGGTAATGCACCAACCGTAACTTTGTGGGGATCCGGAAAACCAATGCGTGAGTTTATGTATGTCGAAGATCTTGCTGATGCCATGATCTTTATGCTGGAAAACATAAATGCAGCAGATCTTTATGAGAATGGAATTTCACAGCTGAACATAGGAACAGGTAAAGATCTTACCATTTCAGAATTAGCATCTGTTATTTCAAATGTGGTTGGTTACAATGGTGAGATTGTTTACGACAATACGAAACCGGATGGCACTCCAAGAAAACTTATGGATGTATCAAGAATAAATTCTCTCGGCTGGAAGTATAAAACCGAATTAAAAGATGGAATTGAAAAAACATACAATTGGTATTTAGAGAACATTAAATAGAAATACATTTAAAATGAAAAAAGCATTAATAACCGGGATAACCGGACAGGACGGAAGTTACCTGACAGAAATTCTTCTTGAAAAAGGATATGAAGTACACGGAATTATAAGAAGAAGCAGTTCTTTTAATACAGGAAGAATTGATCATCTTTATGAGAATCCGGAAATACTGAATAAAAAATTATTTCTTCATTACGGTGATTTGGTCGATACCAGTAATCTTAATCGTCTTCTTGAGAAAATTCAACCGGAAGAGATTTATAATTTAGCGGCACAAAGTCACGTAAAAGTTTCATTTGAGGTTCCTGATTATACAGCGCAGGTAGATGCACTTGGAACATTGAGATTTCTGGATGCCATAAGAGAAGTAGGACTGAGACAGGTGAAATTTTACCAGGCATCAACAAGTGAACTTTATGGAAAGGTTCAGGAAGTACCTCAAAACGAAAAGACACCATTCTACCCACGTTCACCTTATGGAGTTGCAAAACTCTATGGTTTCTGGATAATTGTAAATTACAGGGAAGCATATAATATTTTTGCAAGCAATGGAATTCTGTTCAATCACGAATCACCAAGAAGAGGTGAAACTTTTGTAACAAGAAAAATAACAAGGGCTGCCGCAAGAATAGCTGCCGGTTTACAAGTTAATGTTTCATTGGGCAACCTTAATGCAAAACGGGATTGGGGATACGCCCCGGAATACTGCGAAGCAATGTGGCGGATTCTTCAGCACGATAAAGCCGATGATTTTGTTATAGCTACAGGAGAAACCAGAACGGTAAGAGAATTCGTTATTCATTCATTCAACCATCTTGGAATTGAGTTAGAGTGGAAGGGTGAGGGAGTTGATGAAAAGGGAATTATTAGAAAGATAGATTTTGAAAAAGCAAAAGGATTGATTGAGTATAGTTCAAATCAGAAGATGTATAAATTTGATTTCAGTGACGGATTAAAGAGGGGACAAACTGTTGTAACCGTTAATCCTAATTATTACAGACCTACTGAAGTTGAACTATTGATAGGCGACCCTTCAAAAGCAGAAAAACTTCTTGGCTGGAAAGCAGAAACAAAGTTTGAAGACCTTGTTCAGATAATGATAAAGTCTGACATGGATAAGGTTTTAAGAAGAGGATATTGATATCCTCTTCTTATCTATCCTGATACTAAAAATAATTCCACTTCTGTTACTTCGCCTTAACTCACTTTACATCCTGTTATTTGCCATTCAATCCATTAAACACTGCAGGTATTATAATTATTCACTTTTGCCTTCATTTATAATAAGGTTAAATTTACATAATCAAATATCTGGTTTTTTTTAAGTAGAAACATTTTTAATTATTAATATTATTTCCGGAGGTTCTTATGTTCGACCCCAAATATCAATTCACCTGTGTAAAAAGATTTTTGAAATATGTTAAATATGATACGCAATCCGATGAAGAATCAACTTCTTTTCCTTCAACTGAAAAACAAAAAGTACTCTCAAAAGACCTTGCTGAAGAATTAAAACAGATGGGACTTAAAGATGCTCATATGGATGAATGGGGATATGTAATGGCAACACTTCCTTCAAACACCGATAAACAGGTTGACCCAATAGCATTCATTGCACACGTCGATACTTCACCGGCAGTAACAGGGGCAAACGTTAATCCAGTTATCAGAAGAAACTATCAAGGTGGTGATATCCCTCTTGAAAACGGAGGCTGGGTAATTAAAGAAAGTGAAAATCCCGATCTGAAAAATATGATCGGATATGATATAATAACCACCGATGGAAATACACTTCTAGGCGCTGATAATAAAGCTGGTGTTGCAGAAATTATGGATGCTGTAAACTACCTGTTGACTCATCCTGAAATTAAGCACGGCGATATAAAAATTTGTTTTACTCCTGATGAAGAAGTCGGAAGAGGAACAGAAAAAATTGATCTGAAAAAGCTTGGTGCAAAGTATGCCTATACTGTTGATGGATCAAGTCGTGGTGAAATTGAAACAGAAACTTTTTCTGCTGATGCTGTTGTTATCAAATTCTTTGGTAAAAATATTCATCCCGGCTACGCCAGGGGAATAATGATCAACTCCATTAAAATGGCTTCTGATTTTGTGGAAAGTCTTCCCAAGGATACTCTTTCACCGGAAACCACAGAAAAAAGGGAAGGTTATGTCCATTGTACAAGCATAAGCGGAAATGAGGAATTAACTACGCTAAAATTTATTATACGTGATTTTGAAACCCCGAAGCTGAAAGAATATGAAGAACTTCTTAAAAAATTAGCAGAAGCCACCGTTGTTAAGTTTCCAGGTTCAAGAATGGAATTCCAGGTAATAGAACAGTACAGAAATATGATTGAGGTATTAAAGAATCATCCCCAGGTAATGGATTATGCTGTTGAGGCCATGAAACGATTAGATATGGAACCGATTATGCATCCGATACGCGGCGGTACGGATGGATCAAGATTATCATTCATGGGATTACCGACACCTAACATTTTTGCAGGTGAACACAGTTTCCACTCACAGGTTGAATGGGTTGCCGTTCAGGATATGCAGGAAGCTGTTAAGTTGATTGTTGAGATTACAAAAGTTTGGGAAGAGAAAGCTTAATTTCATTAGAACGCTGATGACGCTGATTTTTCTGATCTGTGCGGATCAGTCTGATCTGTGTCGTCTGCGTTCCATTTAAATCGCCTATGAAATCCAACAGACAACAGACACAAAACAAGCCAGAATTAATGGCTCCCGCGGGGGATTGGACAATGCTTCGTGCTGCTGTTCAATCTGGAGCAGATGCTGTTTATTTTGGTTTAGATAAATTGAATATGCGGGCAAAAGCTGCTAATTTTTCTATTGAGCAATTAAATGAAATAGTCACTTTTTGTAAACAAAATAATGTTAAAACTTACCTTACACTTAATACAATAATATTTGAAAAAGAATTATCGGAAGTTGAAGAGATAGTTACAAAAGCTAAGCAAGCTGGAGTAGATAGAATTATCTGCTCCGATCTTGCTGTTGCTGATATTTGTCATAAATATAATTTCCCCTTTTGCATTTCTACACAAAGCTCCGTTTCAAATTCACTGGCAGCCGATGTTTATAAAAGACTAGGTGCTGTTAGAATTGTCCTTGCACGTGAATGCTCACTTGACGAAATAAAAAAAATAAGAGTAAAAACAGATCTTGAAATTGAAGTATTCATTCATGGGGCAATGTGTATAGCTGTCAGCGGAAGGTGTTTTATGAGTCATCACTTGTTCGGAATAAGCGCTAATCGTGGTGAATGTATTCAGCCTTGCAGGAGAGAATATCAGGTTTCTGTCCCTTTGGGAGAAGTTTATGATACCGCAACAGAGAAATCTATGCTCATTGGTGAAGATTATGTTATGTCCCCCAAAGATCTTTGCACAATAGAATTTGTCGATCAGCTTATCGAAGCGGGAATTGATTCATTTAAAATAGAAGGCAGAAAACGCTCTCCCGAGTATGTTGCCAAAACAGTTTCTGTATACAGGCAGGCAATTGATCTTCACTTTGAAAAAAAACTAACTAAAGAAAAGAAAAAAGAATTTTTAACAGAACTGGAAACCGTTTACAATCGCGGATTTTCATCCGGGTTTTACTTTGGAGTTCCCTCCTCTGAAGATTATGCCGGAGGTGAAGGCAGTAAAGCAAGCACAAGAAAAAGCTACGTCGGTAAAGTTTTGAATTACTATAAGGAGCCTAAAGTTGTTCACTTCCTTATAGAATCGGGCGAGATATCAGCCGGAGATAAAATTTTAATATTAGGTGATACTACCGGAGTGATTGAAACGATCTTAAAAGAGTTTTATGTAAATGATCATCTTGCAGAACTAGCTGTTAAGACAGATGAGGTTACTTTTGTTTTACCTGATCTTGTAAGAAAAAACGACCGTATATATAAACTTGAAAGTGTTGTTTGAAGCACATCTATTCAATGTTTACCATCTGCAATTATTATCTTACCTCAAATCAAAATAGAAATTTATATAAATGACTCTTATTGAAATTATTATATACATAATTGCCGGATTGATAATGCTCTTTGCCGGGGCTGAAGGATTGATACGTGGAAGTTCTTCACTTGCATTAAGAGTTGGAATTACTCCGCTTGTTGTTGGATTAACTGTCGTGGCATTTGGAACAAGCAGCCCGGAGTTGGTTGTAAGCCTAAAAGCAGCGCTTGAGGGAAATGGGGATATTTCTCTTGGTAACGTAATTGGGTCAAACATTGCTAACATTGCACTTATACTTGGAGTTGCAGCACTGATAAGACCATTAAAGGTGCAGGCACAGGTTGTTAAGCGAGAAGTACCGCTAATGATTCTTGTTACATTGCTTCTCTTCATATTTTTAATTAATAATGAAATTAACAGGCCTGAAGGAGTAATATTATTTATTGGAATTATCATTTACTCTTTTATAAGTATAGTTCTGGCAAAGAAAGAAAAGAACAAGGAAGTTGAAGATGAATTTGCGGATGTAGTTGCTAAAAAAACATTAAAAATTTGGATGGCAATCCTATTTATCATTATTGGACTTGTGTTTTTAGTATACGGATCAAATTTATTTCTTGAAGCTTCTGTTGAAATCGCGAAAATTTTCGGTATGAGTCAAGCGGTAATCGGGTTGACCCTGATAGCAGTGGGTACAAGTCTTCCTGAATTGGTAACTTCTGCAGTGGCGGCATATAAAAATGAGTCTGATATAGCAATTGGTAATGTTGTGGGGTCAAATGTTTTTAATATTTTATTTATTCTTGGAATAACGGCAATTATAGTTCCTGTAAGTGCCCGTGGTATAACCTTGATTGATATAATTGCTATGCTCCTCACTGCAATTGTAATTCTCCCAATGGCATGGTCAAAATTTAACCTTAACAGAACAGAGGGTGCCTTTCTGTTAATTGGTTATGTTGGATATATGTATTATTTATTGCCTTAGAAAATTATCTGAATATATAAACTGTATAAAAGTCTGGTAGTATTTCAATAAAGGAAATATCAGTAATATTAAACAACAAATAAAATAATCTTCAATTATTGCCAGACTTCAAAAATTACCATTATCTTACCCCAAAGAAAATAAAATATTCCCTATCTTCTTAATGACAGTTGTTGAAATAATTATTTATATATCTGCAGGATTGCTGATGCTCTTTACAGGGGCAGAAGGATTGATACGGGGAAGTTCTTCTCTTGCTTTACGTGTTGGTATTACGCCGCTGGTGGTTGGATTGATAGTAGTTGCCTTTGGTACTAGCAGTCCTGAATTAGTCGTAAGCCTAAAAGCTGCAATCGAAGGAAACGGAGATATTTCTCTCGGTAATGTAATTGGTTCCAACATTGCCAATATTGCATTAGTATTAGGTGTTGCTGCATTGATAAGACCACTTAAAGTAAATGCTGTTGTTATTCGGCGTGAAATACCTATAATGATCTTTATAAGCCTCATTTTCGTCATCTTTTTAATTAACCGTGAGATAAGCAGAATTGAAGGTATTATATTCTTTGCAGGAATAATAATCTATTCTATAGTAAGCGTATTACTTGCCAGAAAAGAAAAAAGCAAAGAAATTGAAGATGAATATAGCGAGGGGGTTGCTAAAAAACCGTTAAAAATATGGCAGGCAATTCCTTTTATAATAATCGGATTAGCATTTTTAATTTATGGCGCTAATCTTTTTCTTGAAGGCTCTTTAGAAATAGCAAAAAGAATAGGAATGAGCCAGGCAGTAATCGGATTAACAATAGTTGCAATAGGAACAAGTCTTCCTGAACTTGTAACCTCAGCAGTTGCATCAATTAAAAAAGAAACTGATATAGCAATTGGAAATGTTGTCGGCTCTAACGTATTCAATATTTTATTGATACTTGGAGTGACCGCAATGATAATACCAATTAGTGCTGCAGAGATAACGATGACAGACATCGTTGTAATGATGTTCACGGCAGTTATTATTCTACCGATGACCTGGACAAAATTTGAACTTAACCGATTGGAAGGTGCGTTGCTATTAACCGGATATATTATTTATATATATTATTTACTACCGTGATTAAAAAGTGCCACCCTGTCCGTTTTTGTTAAGCACTCTCAAAATCCTTATTTTTAGCCTCGTTTAAGCAATCAATATTCATTTTCAGGTCATTAAAGAATTATGAAATTAAGTAAATATTTTGTTCCTACTCTAAAAGAAGTTCCTAATGATGCAGTTGTAACCAGCCATATTCTTATGTTAAGATCGGGAATGATAAGAATGGTTGGTGCGGGTATTTATTCTTTCCTTCCACTAGGTTACAGAGTTGTCAGAAAAGTATCTGAAATCATCCGCGAGGAAATGGATGCAATTGGCGGACAGGAATTTCATCTTCCCGCATTGAATCCAAAAGAAATCTGGGAAGAGACAAATCGTGTTGAAGCTTTTGGTGATACTTTGTTCCATATTAAAAACCGCGAATATGTTTTAGCTCCGACTCATGAGGAGATAATGACATTTCATGCACGTAATGTTGTTAAATCATATAAAGATATGCCGCAGATCTGGTATCAGATTCAAACCAAATTCAGGAACGAACCAAGACCAAGAAGCGGAGTTATAAGAGGAAGACAATTCTTAATGAAGGATGCCTACTCTTTCGATAAAAGTTGGGAAGGGCTAGATGAATCCTACGAACTTCATGACAAATCCTACAGAAAAATATTTAACCGCTGCGGATTAAAATATTTTGTTGTCGGTGCATCCAGCGGTGCAATGGGCGGAACAGGTTCGGAAGAATTTATGGTAAAATCTACTGCAGGTGAAGATACTGTGGCTTATTGCGAATCATGCGGATATGCTGCTAATGTTGAAGTGGCAACTTCGAGAGTGAAAGTAATTCAGAGAGAAAGAGATATTAAAAAAGTTTATGAAATTCACACACCAAACATTAAGTCTATTGATGAACTTTGTGAATTCTTAAAAATTGATGAAACAGTTTGTGCAAAATCCAGAGTTTATATAAACGATGGAAAAGCAGTCTTAATTCTCATGCAGGGCAACGATGAGGTAAATGAAACTAAACTGGAAAAAGTACTAGGGGGTAATGTTCGACCGGCTCACCCGGAAGAGCTTATTGAAATTACAGGTGCGGATGCCGGTTCTATTGGACCGGTGGGTTATAAAGGAAGAATTATTGCAGATCTTAAACTTGAAGACAGAAATAATCTTTTCAGCGGTGCAAATAAAAACGACTATCACATAGGAGGAATAGATTTTAAACGTGACGTGAAGGATATTGAGTCTGCTGATCTGAGGATTGTTCAATCCGGGGAGGGTTGTCCTAACTGTGATAGAATTATTGAGGTATTTCCTGCAATCGAGCTTGGTCATATATTTAAACTCGGCACAAAGTACTCCGATTCAATG
>DATHSU010000476.1:0-14117 GCA_035463895.1 Ignavibacteriaceae bacterium
TGCCGAAGCATACGAAATTCTAAACGATGATAATAAGCGAGCCAGGTACGACAGATTTGGACATGAGGGAGTAAAAGGAAGTGGTTTCGGATCGCCTGGTTTTTCTGACATTAATGATATTTTTTCTCATTTCTCAGATATATTTGGTGGCGGTTCAATATTCGATGAATTCTTTGGTTCATCTTCAAGATCAAGAGGAAGAAGAAGAGGTTCCGGAACCCCTGGAACTGACCTTAGAGTTACTCTAAAACTTACATTGGAAGAGATCGCCACCGGTGTTTCTAAAAAAATAAAAATTAAAAAGCTAATTCAGTGTGATCAGTGTAATGGAAGCGGTGCCGCAGATAATACTAGTAAGAAAACGTGTCCTGTTTGCCAGGGCTCCGGCGAAATAAGAAATGTTTCAAGATCTGTCTTTGGTCAGTTTGTTAATATATCCGGCTGTGCAAATTGTGATGGAGAGGGTATAGTAGTTGATTCGCCGTGCAGAAAATGTGCTGGTGATGGTAGATATCAGAATGAAGTAACTGTGAAAATTGACGTTCCACCAGGTGTTCACGAAGGCAGTTATATGTCTATGCGGGGTGAGGGGAACGCCGGGAAAAGAGGTGGTTCTTCGGGTGATATAATTGTTGTCTTTAAAGAACAAGAGCATGAACATTTTATCCGGGAGGACAGCGATATAATTTACAACCTGGCAATTAGTTTTCCTGAAGCCGTTCTTGGGGCTGAGGTAGATGTTCCAACTTTAAATGGCAAGGCAAGACTAAAAATTGATTCGGGTACACCTAACGGTAAACTACTTAAGATGACAGGAAAAGGTATTAAACATCTCAACCATTCCGGATATGGAGATCAGATCGTAAAAATTAATATTGATGTTCCAAGGAAATTAACTTCAAAAGAAAAAGAACTCTTAACAGAGCTTAGTGAACAACCCAATTTCAAAGGTGAAATTAAGGACAGCGAAAAAGGTTTCTTTAAAAGATTTGGTCTTTAAATTTAAAACGGAATCAGTTTTAAAATAATCTTGTGAAATGTTCAATATTAAAGTTTATTCAGATAATTTTTCTCTATCCTAGCATGATAGAAGTTTAATCAGTTGATTAGTAAACTATAATTACCCATTTATTTAGGGGGTAAAATGCTTTCACGGCTCTCAAAAAAAATAGGTTTTACAGAAACCGAACTAAAAGTAGTTCTTTTTTTTACATTTACACTTGTAGCCGGATTTACAATTAAAAATTTTTTGAGGGAAAAACCGGAAATAAATAATCCTGAACAATTTGATTATAGCCTGCAAGATAGTCTCTTTTATAATTTACCCGGTGACTTGGATTCGAATTCACAAAAAATGAACTTGAATAAAGAGGTTGACTATAAGCAGGAAGTTTTGGATTTTAACAATCGTAGTTTTAAGAAATCTACAAAAAAAACGTTACCAGCTGAAAACAGTATTAATATCAATACTGCGCCATTGGAAGATTTTATGAAACTACCGGGTATTGGGCCAAAAACTGCTCAGAGTATTGTTGATTTAAGAACAAAATTGGGTAATTTTAAGAAGGTTGATGATTTGCTTAAGGTAAAAGGGATAGGCAATACAAAACTTAATAATATAAAAAAGTATATTTTTATTGAATAAAGACCATTTAATTCTTCCGGAGGAAAAATGAATTCGAAATCAAATCAAGATCCCTGGTATATTCACGCAGGGCTTTATGCAGTTGTAGTTGTTTTAGTTCTAATTCTTGTAAAAGTTGCAATTATTGATCCTCGTGAAATTGTTGAAACGGAAAGATATAATAAAGCTGAAACCCGACTTAGAATGACTAATCTAAAGGAAGCTCAGATCCTTTGGGAGAAGAAGCATGGGCAGTTTACTGATAATCTTGATGAATTAGTCGAATTTATCAATTCTCCTTATGTTGACAGTATAAGAAACTCATTTGATTCATTAACAATGCGAATTGCAGATCCCTTCAAAGAACTCTCACACGGTGAATTTACACCAGAGAGTTTAATTGTCAGTCCTAAATCCCGTCAAAGGTTTATTCTTGCTATTGATACAAGCTTATCAGTTGATTCAGTATTCACAACCAGAGGAAGATTCCTTAGAGTTGACTCAACTACTAAAATCGGTACAAGATATTTAATTGAAGATCCTGACGGATATGGAACTATAGGCAGCATTGAAAGTGATGCCCTTAAAAACACTGCATCCTGGGAATAAACAATAATATAAGAATGACCGGATTTGAAAATCATGCCGGATTCAATATTTCGAGTTCTAAACTTCAGATTGTGGAAATAAATCATGAAAGTGAACAGTTTAAGCTTGTTAATTTGGATGAAGCTTACTTTAATGATCCAATAAATTTAGAAACCGATAAAGACACAAAAATAAGCGCCCTTCTTCAGGGCGCTTTTGATGAACTACTAATAAAAAAACCGCTAAAAGCCACATCAATTTCTTTCACTCTTCCCTTTGAGTTATTTCATATTATGCAGGTGCCATACGACAATACTCTTTTGTACCAGGATATGATTGAGCAATTTAAATGGGAGCTTTCAGTTCTTTATCCATATCTATCTACAAAAAATCTTGTAATTCAGTACATTGAGATTGAGAAGAATGCTTTTAACATTATGCCTTCTTCAATTGTATTTGGAATTCAACGGAAATACCTGCAGATGCTTTCAGGGTTCTGCCAGCAAAATAATCTTAAGCTAAAGTTTATTGATAATCTTCATATTGCAGCCGAAAGAGCTCTTTCGGTAGGTAATGCACTTGTTTATAAAGGATTAACGCTAAGTATTTACTTCAATAATAAATTTCTTTCAATACTTTATGCTTTCAACGGAAAACCGATTTACTTTAAAGTTATTCCGCTAAACGATGCAAGTGAGATAATGGAACATCTTTTAAAAGAAACAAAACCATCACCTTCATTAAAAGTTGAAAGAAGTCAGATTGAAGCAGCTTTTATTTGCGGAGACGAAATTTCGGGTTCGGTAGTTCAGACACTTAATAAAACTTTAGGCTTGAACTTTGTACTCTTTAATCCTTTTGATAAAATAAAACCATCACCATCACTGTACGATAGTAAATTATATCTGGAAAAATTTAATTCATTTTCATCTGCTGCCGGAATAGCATTCAGATTAGCATAACATCTAAGGAATTGCTTTATGAGAATGAGGATTATTTCAGGTAAATTTAAAAGCAGATTCATAAAAGTTCCGCAATCAGATAAAATCCGTCCGACAACAGACAGGGTCCGCGAAACACTTTTCAACCTTCTTAATAACAGAATTTCATTTGAAGATATTTTAGTTCTGGATATTTATTCAGGATCAGGTTCGCTTGGTTTGGAATGTATAAGCAGAGGAGTAGCAGAAGTGCATTTTATTGAAAAAGATTTTTTTATTTATAATAATCTTTTAGACAATATTAATTCACTTGGTGTTGAGGATAAGTGTAAAGTATTCAAAACTGATGCTTCAGGATTTACGCGGCAGAAAACTCCAAATAGGTATGATTTGATAATTGCAGATCCTCCATTCTTTAAAGACGATATTTATAAAGTTGTTGAGAATATCAGAATTAACAACTACCTTGCAGAAGAGGGAATTATGATCATAGAAAGATCAATTCAAACTAAAGATAAAGATGTTCTCAACTTTAAAATTGAACCATTTAAAATAATCGGTGATGCGTGTTTATATCTGATAGAATCAAAATAATTTTATTACTAATTAATTTTCTTTTAATTTCATTTTCCACACTTCATTCACAGCAATTTCAAAGAGATATCAATCAACCGGAAGTTATAGGATTCAAAGGAACTTTTAACAGCCCATTCTCGGGCGGCTTCAATAACATTGAACATCAGTTCGTCGATATTGATAATGATGGTGATTATGATCTTTTCTTTCTAAACAGCGACGGCACATTTGGCTGGTTCGAAAATAAAGGATCAAAATTCAATCCTGAATTCAAGTTGAGTGTTGATACTATTCCCGGACTTTTCTTCTCAGACTGGTTTTACTTTGTTGATATTGATAACGATGGTGATTTTGATTTATTCACAGGAAATTTTGAAAATATTCGCTTTCTCAGAAACACCGGAAATGTTAATGTGCCGCTATTTACAATTGAACAGGACACCCTGAAAGACGACAACGGATTACCAATTTTTAGCGAGTTCGGAAGTAATCCGGTTTTCGTTGATGTTGACGGTGACGGCGATTACGATTTTATATCGGGTAATTCCGCTGGAACAGTTACATTTTATGAAAATATAGGAAATACTCAACAGTTTAATTTCAGATTTATAACAAATTTCTGGCAGGACATTTTGATCATCGGAGGTCAAGATGATCCCCGGCATGGATCAAGTTCATTTGATTTTACTGATATTGATTCTGATGGTGACCAGGATCTTATATGGGGAGATTTCTTCAGCCGCAGTCTTTATTTAATTGAAAATCAGGGAACTCCTTTTGCACCTTCTATGAAGTTGATCTCAAATGTCTATCCTGTTAATGAAGATAGTATTTATACAAGCGGATACAATATGCCGAGATTTGTTGATATCGATGGCGATGGTGACCCTGATTTGTTTGTTTCAGTTTTATATGATCCTACCGTTCCACAGTCATTAATGTATTATGAAAATATTGGTACACCTCAGTTGCCGAATCACGTTAAAATAACCGAAGATTTCATTTATACTTTGGATGTGGGAAACAATAGCCATCCTGTTTTCGTTGATATTGATTCAGACGGTGATCCCGATATGTTCATTGGATCATTAAATAATCCACTTGGCACTTTGCACTATTTTGAAAATGAAGGAACAGCATCGAACCCTGTTTTTGTTTATAAAGATTCAATGTTTGCGGGGATTGAATTTCCATTATCTGTTGTACCAGCTTTTGGTGATTTCGATGGGGATGGCGATTATGATCTTCTAATCGGAAAATTTGACGGAAAAATTTCGATCTACCGCAATGATGGTACTATTTTCAATCCCCAATTTATTTATGCTGGTGAATTGATGGATGCAAATCAGAATGTAATAGATATTGGAACTTCATCGGTTCCTTTTTTATTTGATATGGAAAATGACGGCGATCTGGATCTTGTGATCGGTGCATTCAACGGAAGATTTAGTTTATATAAGAATATTGGTGATGCTTTTAACTATTCATTTGAACTTGTGCAGAACTATTTTTCAGAATTGGATATTGGTGATAATTCTACTCCTGCATTATTCGATTTTAATGGGGATGGTAAACTTGAATTGTTTTCCGGAAGCAGGCACGGAAATATTTTTTACTATGAAAATAACGGATCGACTGAATTTCCTGAATGGTCATTAATAACAGATAAATTTCTCGATCAGAATTTTGGCGGATATTCTTCGATTGGTTTTGTTGATATAGACAATGATTCAGATACTGATTTAATGCTTGGAAATGTAAAAGGTGGTTTATATTTTTACCGCAACTTATCAGTGAGCAATGTAAGGGAAAGCGAATCAAATCCAATTCGATATTCAATTATCGAATCTTTTCCCAATCCGTTTAATCCGGAAGTTAATATCGTTATTAAGCTGGAGAACTCTGGCATTGTTTCTGTAAAGATTTTTAATTTACTTGGTGAAGAAGTAAAAAACATTTATTCAGGATATCTGGATAGCGGGAAGTATCATTTCAGGTGGAATGGCACGAACGATAGCTACGTTTCTCTTTCTGCCGGACATTACTTCATTCTTCTAAGAACAGAAGAAAATCATATAACTCATAAAATAACTTATCTGAAATAAGTTATACTTTTTTCTAAAACATCTTTACGAATGAGATTCTGTATTTATCTGGTAATACAACTATTGCTCTATTAATTTGTATAAGGAGAATGTATTGAAACTAAAAACGCTTTTCTTAGGAATATTACTTAATATTAACTCTTTTCCGCAGCTGAATGTGGAATTGATATCAAATCTTAATCAGTATTCCACAGTTGGTTATAATGATATCTGGGGATACGTTGATCAAAGCGGATATGAATATGCGCTGCTTGGAACAAGAAATGGTACTTCAATTATTAATCTTTCAAATCCTGCTAATCCTGTTGAATCTGCATTTATTCCGGGTCCTCAATCAACCTGGCGTGATATAAAAGTGCACAGTCATTATGCATATATTGTAACTGAAGGAACCGGGGCAGGAAATGGTTTACAAATAGTTGATTTATCCCAGCTTCCTTCTTCTGCAACGCTTGTTAATACTCTAACTGCCTGGTTTGAAAGAGCTCATAATATTTTTATAGATAACGGATTTGCTTTTGTTATTGGTACAAATGGTGGTGGTGGAATGCACATTCTTGATCTTGCTGATCCTGTCAATCCTGTAAGAACCGCTTATTATACACAAAGCGGTTATATTCACGATGTTTATGTGTGGGACGATACTGTAGTTGCGATGGCTGAAAGCACCTATGATCTTATTGATATATCAAATAAATCTAATCCGCTATTGATATCTGTGTCAGCTGCATTACCAGGAATTTATGCACATAGCGGATGGATGACGGAAGATAAAAGGTACTTTATCGGCACTGAGGAATTTGACACAAGAGATATCACTGTGTGGGATCTTCAGGATAGAACTAGCTGGGATCTTGTTGTTCCATCATGGCAGATGACCGGCGGAAGCGGCAGCGATCCTGTTCATAATCTTTTTGTTAAGGGAAACTATGCACATATATCTTACTACAAACAAGGATATGTTGTACTTGATATTTCTGACCCGGAAAACCCATTACTTGCGGGGCATTATGATACTTATCCGTCAAATACAGGAACTTATAATGGTGCATGGGGATGTTATCCGTATTTACCTTCAGGTTTAACCTTAATTTCTGACATGCAAACAGGACTATATGTATTAGAATTTACTCCCGATGATACTCCGCCGTTTATAGATCACACACCTGTTAATTTAATTTATAATACTGATCCGGTTGCACTTTCGGCAACAATAATAGATAATAACCTTGTTGCGGATGTTAAACTTTATTTTCGAACAGTAATTGATAGTCAGGTTGGTGAGTGGAATATGATATCACACTCAAATAGTATTAATAACGTTTACGATTTTGAAGTTCCGTCCTATCCAAATAGAACTAAAGTTGAATATTATCTTGCCGCAGTTGATAATAACGATCTGGTGAGCACATTACCGGAAGGCGGTTCAGGCATAAATCCGCCGGGCAATATTCCACCCTCAGAATTTTTTAATTACATAATAAAAGTTCCGGGATATCCGATATTGGTTTCCTTCAATCCTTTAGCGGATACATCTGTTGCTCCATCCGATTTTTTTACATTCACGGTTGAAGCTGTTGATACAAGCGATTTTAATTTAACTTATAAGTGGTTTAAAAACGGTTCTCAGGTTAATTCAACATTTGCATCATATAATTATATTGCATTACCTTCACAGCCGGTTCCAAGAGTTGATTCTGTAAGAGTTGAAATTACAAATTCATTTTTCAGTATTGAAAAATCCTGGAATGTTTCAGTGGATAACCCGAGTAATATTGATACTGATGGTAGTTTGATCACTTACCAGTTAGATCAGAATTATCCGAATCCTTTCAACCCGTCAACAAATATTAGTTATGCAATACCGAATGATGGTACAGTCAACATTTCTGTTTTTAATTCCTTAGGTGAAAAAGTCTCTTCGCTTGTTAATGAATTCAAAAATGACGGTATTCATAATATTAAATTTAATGCAATTGACCTGCCGTCAGGAATTTATTTCGTAAGAATGACTGCCGGTGAATTTTCGAAATTAATAAAGATGAATCTGATTAAATAAGGATTTTATGAAAAAGAACTTTCTATTCGTTTTAACTTTTATATCATTATTGTTAATACTGGTCGGCTGTGAAGATGATGTTAAGGGTCCTGTTGTTGACAATGAAAATTATGGATTTGAAAGTGCTTCTATTGCTGATGTATTTGTTAATACTTGTGCATCTTCCGGTTGTCATAACGGACCAAATCCTGCCGGAGGGTTATCAACTGAAAACTATTCTAAATTGCTAAGCGGCTCAGTCAATCGTGATCCTGCAAAAGCAAATGGATTCGGCGGTGAAGTTGTAATTCCATTCAATTCAGAGAAAAGTCTTCTCTATCAGCTCCTTAAAGGGAATGTAACACCTGTTGAACCTCACCAGAATATTAATATTTCGCAAGAAAGAATAACTGAAATAAAAGATTGGATTGACAATGGAGCAAGGCACTATTATGGAAATGTGCCATCTGCAAATCCATCTTACAGGGTATTTGTTTGTAATCAGGCAAGCGACATTATATCAGTTATTGACGGAGATAATAAAATAGTTTCACGCATTGCTAATGTTGATTTTAATCCCACTATCGACGCACCACATATGGTTAAAGAGTTCGATGAATTTTATTATGTCACTTTAATATCAGCAAATAAATTTTTAAAGATTAGAAAATCTGATAACCAGATTGTCGGTGAAACAAATGGAATAGATAAAGCAGGGATGATCCAGATATCACCCGATGGAACTAAAGCATTTGTTTCAAGATCTTCAACATCAGCAGGAATCTATAACTCAGTCTTTGCAATTTCACTGAGTGATATGAGTATTATTACGGAGATCAGTATGCCGGTTACAGGTGTTCCGCATGCTCTTGCAATAACACCTGATGGTAAAAAACTATACGTTGCCAATCTTACAAAAGACCGGATAAGTATTATAAATACCGAAACATACGAATTTGTTGATGATATTATTCTTGATCAGGGAACTGAACCAATGGAAGCAACAATATCCCCGGACGGCAATTACCTTTATGTATCAGGAATGGGAAACAATAAATTAATCGTTATCGATACTCAAACAGAACAGGTTGTAACTTCAGTTGATGTTAACCATATGCCAATGCATATTGCGGTTTCATCAAATGGTGCTAAAATCTATGTTGCTACTATGATGATGAGCACTGTCGATGTTATAGAAAAAAGCGGTAATAACTGGATAAGAACCGGAAGAATTTCACATCCGGGATTCAATATGCTGCACGGCTGTGATTTAAGTCCTGATGATAAATATCTTTATGTTTCAAGCAGAAATCTTAATGGTAATTATCAGCCCAAATTCAAAATAAACGGCGAAGGTAACAACGGTACGCTTGGAATAATTAACACTGCAACTTTACAGGTAGAGAAAATCCTTGATCTCAAAGAATTTCCTTCGGGGCTGGTGGTTGAAGCACTTCATCAAAATTGATGGTTTTAAGGAACTGGAAATATTAGATAGATAGTTCCTTGCCTTAACATGTTACAAATAATTGTATGATGGAATATTTATAATCGACTAAAAGAGCAGCAGAACGAAGAAGTCATCTTCTTCTATATATCATGCACAGTCTTTAAAAAGCCCGAACAATTCTGCAAAACATAAGATATAAACTAAGATAAAATTTTCCCCTTTAAAAATTCTTTTTATATTTCATCATCAATTATTCAAAAGAAAGAGACAGTATGAGAAGAGTGATATACCCCGGTACTTTTGATCCTGTAACATATGGACATATTGACATAGTAAGACGTGCAGTAGCTCTTTTTGATGAAGTAGTTGTAACTGTTGCAATTAATCCTTCCAAGAAACCTTTGTTTACAACTGATGAACGCGTCGAAATGCTGAGGGAATCGTTAAAGGAATTTGATTCGAAGGTAATTATTGATTCTTTTGACGGATTATTGGTTGAACATGCAAAGCAAGTAGGAGCGACTGCAATCGTAAGAGGGTTAAGACAGATCAGCGACTTTGAATTTGAATTTCAAATGGCACTTATGAACAGGAAGCTTTCCGGTGATATAACCACTATTTTTCTTATGCCCCATGAAAGATATACTTACTTAAACTCAACAGTAATAAGAAATGTAGCATCACTGCACGGCGATATCAGCAACTTTGTTCCGCCAGTAGTGCATGAGGCATTAAAGAAAAAGTTCGGGCAGATTGGAAAGTAAATGTGATTAAAAAATACTTAATCATTTTTCATTCATTAATATTAACCCTTGCTGCTGCATCAACTTTCATGGATTTTGAGGAAATGTTAGTTGTAACATTACCTATTGCATTACTCATTGCTATCGTAATTCTTTTACTGATTAAAGAATCAAAATATATTCTCATTCCATCCATATTACTGATTTTTATTTTTACATTTATTTTTGCATTAATGGTCATTGGTAATATTGTATGGTCTGAAGGTTCTGTGTTATTAGTAATACTGGCATATTTGTTATTTCTTACTTTTGAGATTGTTACAATTGTTTTTGCATTTAAGCAATTTAAAAAACAAATTTAAACAGCTATTCACTTCAATATTTCGGATAATTTAGTCAAACTTTCTTGCTTATCATCAATACTAAAAATAATTTGCTATTGTAAATATTTTATTACTTTATACAGGGGTTCCAATGAGTCTCAGTTTAATAGCCAAATCGATAAAAGCCTCTCCAACTCTCAAGTTGAATGAGAAATTTGCCATTTTAAGAGAAAAAGGTGATCCTGTAATTCACCTTGGAGGCGGAGAACCAAAAAGCAAAGCTCCTATGGATGCAATGCTTGCCGCAGTAGCACTTCTTAATTCAGGTGAAGTCCGTTATGCCCCGGCAGACGGTATTCCCGCACTTAAACAGGCAATCATCCGATACACAGAAGAATTTTATGAACGAAAAGTAAAGCCCGAACATGTAATTGCATCAAGCGGTGCAAAGCAGGCAATTATGGTTGCACTTCAGGCAGTTCTTAATCCTCAGGAAGAAGTGATTTTTCCCGCACCATACTGGGTAAGCTATCCTGATATGGCAAAGCTGATTGGTGCAATTCCGGTTCCTGCACTTCCGGAAGATGGATCTTTTTACCCGAGATTCAAAGATATTGAAGATCGGGTCGGTTCATATACTAAGTGCGTAATAATAAACAGTCCGAATAATCCGACAGGTGCAATGTATTCAGAAGAATTCATTGCCGATGTTGTTGAATTCTGTGAGAAGAAAGATATCTGGTTAATAATGGATGACATTTATCATCGATTGATATTTGATGGAAGAAAGCCAATCAACTGTTACAACTACACAAAAAAGAAAGATGAGAACTCAAAACTTATTGTTATTAATGGTGTATCCAAACAGTACGCTATGACAGGTTACAGGATAGGCTGGGCTGTTGGTAATAAAAAGGTTATTGAAGCAATGAGTAATATACAGGGTCATCAAACTTCCGGTCCGTCAGTTGTTTTGCAAAAAGCTGCAGTTGGTGCAATAAACGGTATTCAATCGGGAGTTGAAAGTTTAAGAGTTACTCTTGAAAACAATCGCAACATAATGATTGATCTGCTCAATTCATTTGAAGGTGTTAAAGTAAAAAAACCCGACGGTACATTTTATTGTTTTGCAGATTTTTCTGTTTATAACAAAGATTCAAATAAACTTTCCGAATTTCTGATTGACAAAGTTCAGGTTCTTACAGTGCCCGGAAAAGAATTCGGATTAGATGGTTATCTAAGACTTAGTTATTGCGGAGGTATTAAAGATATCCAGGAAGGAATTGAAAGAATGAAATGGGCTCTCGATCCTAATTCACCCAATGAACTTTATATTGGCGACAGAAAATTAGTGAGGGATTGGTCATGAAATATTTAGAATTCAATACTCCCGCAACAAAGCAGGCAATGGAACTTGCCTCAGATTTCAGACTGAAGAATCAGGGCTTGACTGATCTCGATCGTGTATTCTGGAACTTACCTGATGAAGCTCTTTACGAAGAAATTATTTTCAGGAATGAAGGTAAACTCAGTAAACAGGGACCGATTGTTGTTAATACAGGAAGGCATACAGCGCGTGCAGCCGCTGATAAGTTCGTTGTTCAGGAACAAAGCACAAAGGATAATATTTGGTGGGGAGTTTATAACCGTCCTTTCAGTTCTGAAAAATTCAATCAGCTAATGGGCAGAATCCAGTCATTCTGCCAGGGTGAAGAATTGTTTGTGCAGGATTGTTATGCCGGTGCTGATCCGGAATACAGAATGCCAATAAGAATTATAACTGATAAAGCCTGGCACAGTTTATTTGCAAGGAACATGTTTATCACAACTGAAAACCAGGACGAATTAAAGAAATTCATTCCTGATTTTACAGTACTCACTTTATCTGGTTTTAAAGTTGATCCTGCGATTGACGGAACCCGGACAGAAACAGCAATCATTTTAAATTTTGCACAGCGTACGGCAATCATTGCCAATTCACTTTACGGCGGCGAAATTAAGAAATCGATATTCACTGTACTTAATTTTCTGCTAACCTTTGAGGATGTACTTCCTATGCACTGTTCTGCAAACGTTGGTAAAAAAGGTGATGTTGCATTGTTCTTTGGATTAAGTGGAACAGGTAAAACAACATTATCCGCTGATCCCAACCGTTTACTGATTGGTGATGATGAACATGGCTGGAGCAATAACGGGGTCTTTAATTTTGAAGGCGGATGTTATGCAAAGGTAATTCGATTATCAGCGGAACACGAACCTGAGATTTATGCAACAACAAGAAGATTCGGTACAATATTAGAAAATGTTGTGTACGATCCTGTAAGCAGGTTCATTGATCTTGATGATGATCATATAACAGAGAATACAAGATGTTCATATCCACTTGAATTCATTCCGAATATTGTTCCGGAAGGTTATGTGAACACACATCCAAAAAATATAATTTTCCTGACTTGTGATGCATCGGGAGTAATGCCACCCATTGCAAGATTAAATCCGGAACAGGCACAGTATCACTTCATAAGCGGATACACTTCAAAAATTGCAGGAACTGAAATAGGACTTGGCATTGAACCACAAATAACATTCAGTGCATGCTTTGGTGCGCCATTTATGGTTCGTCATCCATTTGAATATGCAGCAATGCTGAAAGAAAGAATGTTGAAACATAATGCAAAAGTTTGGTTAGTCAATACTGGCTGGGTTGGCGGAAGATTCGGAGTAGGGAAGAGGATAAGTATTCGACACACAAGAAATCTTCTAAACGCTGCCTTGGATGGTAAACTTGATAAAGTTAAATACAGGAAGGATAAGCTGTTCGGATTTGAAGTACCGCTTACTTGTCCGGAAGTTCCTGAAGATGTACTTGAGCCATCAAACTCATGGGGCAATAAAGATGAATACTGGAAAAAATACGATGCCCTTGCAGCAAGATTCAATGAAAACTTTAAGCTTTTTGAAAAAGGATGTTCTGACGAGGTAAAGAAAGCCGGACCGAAAAGATTGTAGGTTAATATTTTCCAAACCTCCGGAGTTTAATAATACCTCGGAGGTTTTTTTTCTTCATTTTCAAGATTAGCTATCTCGTTTCTCAATTATTCATAAACTTTAAGGAAAACCTGAATACTTAAAGGTAACTGAGAAATTATCAATGCACTTGGATTAAATGGATTGTGATAGTTTTTTAAAAGGCACTAACTTGCAAATTGAAAGGGCGATAAATGCTTGAATTCCTGGACTGGATAATAATTGCAGCATACTTCATAATTGTTTTTCTTGTTGCATTCTGGTCTTCATTCAGCAATAAACGAAGGAATAAATCATCATCAGATTATTTTCTTGCCGGAAGAAATGTGGGATGGTTTGTGATTGGTGCGTCTCTGTTTGCTTCGAACATCGGCAGTGAGCATCTTGTTGGTTTAGCCGGGACAGGGGCTGCGAGCGGTGTTGCAGTTGGTCAATTCGAAATTCTCGCATCATTAATTCTTCTAATACTTGGATGGCTTTTCGTTCCGTTCTATTTGAAAAGTGGTGTGTTTACCATGCCCGAATTTTTAGAGAGACGTTATTCATCTGGTGCGCGCTGGTACCTTGCAATTATTTCAATTGTCGGATATGTACTAACAAAAATATCTGTAACAATTGCTGCAGGTGGAATTGTTTTTGAATCTCTTATGGGAATTGAATTCTGGACCGGTGCGCTAATCGTAGTAATAATAACAGGAATTT
>DATHSU010000477.1:0-8384 GCA_035463895.1 Ignavibacteriaceae bacterium
TCACCCTTTGCAACTTTAAATCCTTCATTCCATCATGCTATACCAATATTTTTTTTCAGTTGAATAAGTTGAGCATCCGGGTATTCCTGCTTAACCATATCATCACTACCGTCGTTTGATGCGTTATCCACAACTATCACCTCGATGTTCTTATAATCTTGTTCAAATACTTTCTGCAGAGTATTCCTTAATTCATCTTTCCTGTTGTATGAAAGTATATTTACCGATACTAATGGATTCTCATTCATAATAATTTTGTTTCAAAAACTTTTAATGTATTAGCAACCACCTGATCCATATTGTAATACAGGTATTCGGCTAACCTTCCGCAAAATATTGTGTTTTTCAAACTGTCACACTCATGCCTGTATAAAAGATATTGATGCCTGTTCTCTTCTGTTGGAATGGGATAAAATGGTTCACCTTCAGACTGCGGATACTCAAATGAAACTGTTGTGGTTTCAGAGTTCTGCTGACTGAGTTTTTTATGTTCAATTACACGCGTAAAATTAACTGAATTATCAACAAAATTTATTTGTGCAGTTTCCTGATAGGCCTTTGTTTTATAATTCCTGAATTCAAAACGTATAGATCGATATGGAAGCTTTCCGTATTTGTAATCAAAAAAGTAATCAATTGGTCCGGAATAAATCATTTTATCAAATTTAACTGAATCTATAATGCTTTTATAATCAGTATTTAAAGTTATCTCAATGTTTTTATGATTCAACATTTTTTCAAACATTTTGGTATAACCATCTTTGGGCATAAACTGGTATTTATCAGTAAAGTACCTATCGTCGTCATTAGTTCTGACAGGAATTCTTCCGCATACTGATGTTGATAATTTCTTTGGCTCCAGGTTCCACTGCTTTTTTGTGTAGTGTTTGAAAAATTTTTCAAATAAATCTAGGCCAACCTGATTAACTATTATATCTTCTGAGTTCATTATCGGATATCTTTTTTCCCTTACTCTTTCATAATATTCTTTTACTTCATCATCCGTTGAAAAATTCAATTTATATAGTTTATTAATTGTACTCCGATTTACAGGTATCGGATACAATTCATTTCCAATCTTTGCAAGCACTCTATGCTCATACAGTATCCACTTAGTGAACTGCGATAAATATTCAAAAACTTCTTTGCTGTTAGTATGAAATATATGAGGACCATAACGATGTACAAGAATGCCGTGCTCATCATATTCATCGTATGCATTACCGGCAAAATGATTTCTTTTTTCAACAAGCAGTACTTTTTTAATTAGCTGCGTTGCTATTCTTTCAGCCATTACTGCACCGGAGAAGCCTGCTCCTACTATCAGATAATCATACATAATGATTAAAGAAGCCTTTCCTTCTTTTTCAGAAGAAATATTATCATTGCAGCAGATACAAATATCTCTGTTAAAAGCACTGCAATTGAAGTACCGACACCTTGCAAGTAAGGAACAAGAATAAATGCCAGTATAATATTAATAAACGCAGCAATTGCAACGATGTGGAAAAACTCCCTGTCAAACCCTAATGGAAGCATAGTTTGAATACCATAAATATTACTCAAATAAATTATAAACGGCAGCCAGCAAATTAGTTTTAAAATAATAACTGATTCATTGTAATTTTCTCCCAGCGCTAAGTCAATTATCAATTCCGCATTTATAAAGATCATCAGTGAAATAATGAATCCTGCAACTGACTGAAACTTTAAAAGTTGTTTATTAAATGATAATAGTTTTTCTTTCGATTCCTTCATCAGATAGTTAACAAATGGAAAGACACTTTGTGAAAGCGGTGCCAGAATACTCTGAAAAAATATTCTGATCTTGTCCGCTGCTGAATAATAGCCGACAACTTCATTGTTAGTAAGTAAACCCAGAATGAAAGCATTGGAATTAGTATAAAGATTAATTGCTACATTCGATTTGAATAAATTTAATCCATCTTTTAACTGAAACTTTATTTCATCACAGCAAGGTACAGCTAAACGCAGTGAAAATAACTTCACTGCTGCAATAAGTCCTGCAATTCCGGATACAAGCATTACGGCTGTGTTGATCGAAGCAAAAACCAGATAATCTCCTTCTGATTCAATAAACCAAAAGATTAAAATCACTCCGGCTATTCTTGGTAACACCTGAATTACCGGTATATACTTCATTCTTTCTAAACCCTGGAACAACCAGAATGGGAACAGAACAACTGACAATACAGATCCGAAAGTAATTAAATAAAGCCAAAGCTCACTTCTGAATTTTTCTAAACTCAAAACAATTATAATAAACACAATAAACGAGACTGCTGCAAGAAGGAATTTTGAAGCAAGTACGGATATGAAAATTTTATTCACCTTCTGTTGATCATCTCGATTAACTGATATTTGTCTTACTGCAGAAAGATTAAACCCATAATCGGTTATTGTAATGAAATAACCAACAAAAGCTGCGGTAAAATTTACAAGACCGTATTTTTCCGGTCCCAGAACACGGACTACATAAGGAAGTGTAATAATAGGGAAAAGGTAATTGAAGAACTGAAGAAATGAAAGTGATAAGAAATTTTGAAACAAAGTTTTGTAACTCTGTTCTTTTATAAAGATGTTTTTCAAAATGTTTTTAAGATTTTTTTAACCACTGTTCAGGATTTACATTTTTTCTTGCGTTCCAGATTTCAAAATGGAGAACAGTGCCTTCAACTCCCTCTGCTACTTTTGCAATAACTGTTCCTGTAGTTACCCGATCACCTTCATTTACAAATATTTCAGAAAGATGACTGTAAACAGTGCGGAAATTTCCGCGATGCGAAATAATGATTACACTGCCGTAACCGGGTATCCATTCAACTGCAGAAACAACACCTTCCACAACTGAATATACATTTAAGTCACCTGCAGTTCTTATATCAATTCCGTTATTCATTGTAACCGTTCTGAGAGCAGGATTTGTAGTCTCACCAAATTTCTGAATAACCTTACCCCTTCTTACCGGCCAATTAAGTCTGCCCCTTAATTCTGCAAAGGATCTGAATGCAGAAGTAGTGAGATCAAGGTTGTACTCGGGGTATGTTTCTGATTTTATATTAGCATCTGTGCTTGCAATAAGCGGTTCTGTTTTTTGTTCACGATCTCTTTGCCTGCGTTCTGCATCTTCAACGAGTTTTGTAATAAGATTTGCAATTTGCTTTTCGGCATTTTTCTTTTCTTGTAATTTTTTATTGATTGCTGCTTTATCTTTTTTAACTCTGTCAACTATCTTTTTCTGATCTGCTAATTTGGATTTAAGAATTTTTTCTTCATTACTTTTTTCCTCAGCAAGTTTTCTTTTTTCAGCCCTTTCTAATTCAAGCTGTTTTCTTGCTGCGATTAATTCATTTTTGGTTTCATTGAATTTATCCAGATCATTTTTACGGTGGCGTGAAAATTCCTTCAAATACTTATATCGCAGTATTGCCTGGTTCAATGATTTAGAATTCAGCAAACCTTCCCATTCACTGATCTTACCGGTTTTATAAATTGCAACAACATATTTTTCATAATTGTTTTTGAGTTTTTCAATTTCCTGTTCAAGCGCAGTAATCTTTCTTTCGCTTACTGTTATTTCCTTTGCCTTCCGCTCTTCTTCTTTTTTAATATTAAGCACTACTTTGTTCAACAGAAAATTCTGCCTGTTTAGTTTATCAAAGGCCTGAACAGACTGTCTTTCTCTGGTGGAACTTTGTTTTAACTCGCTTTCAATTTTTTGAATTTCAGTTTTGAGATTCTGCAATTCAGCTCGTTTATTATCTATCTGCTTTTCCTGAGCATAACAGTTGATTGACATTAAGATAGACAGAATTAAAACTGATATTTTGGCTTTGATCACCATCTGATTATTGTTGCATCCTCAGGAAGAGTAAAATCTAAACTTATACTGTTTCTGTTTGCAGTAATTTTTTTATACTCAATATTTATTTTTTGATTCTGCTTTCTGTTCGACACTTCAATGCGGTAAGGAACTGCAACATTTTCAATTATTTCAAATCGTGAATATTTGCCCTGCAATAACGGCTCGCCTTCAAAACTTGTCAGTTCAAAATCTGTAATTCCAAGCTGACGCACATCCACTTTATATCTTTTAATCACATTTCTTTCGGTATCAAAATACGTAAGCACATATTTATCATATTCTATTTCGTAAAGATCAGGTGCTTTGTAAAGATTTTCCGAGAGATTAACCGAACCGACGAAAGCATCCATAATATCGCTGAAGTTAAGATCAATCCTGAAAATATTCTCAAGTGCATTATTATCAGAATCGCCTGTATATGCTGTATTCTGAAGTGCATCATAAAAAATGAATTCATTAGAAGTTACAACTGCATCCGCCAATTCAATTCCGAAAGGACCAAGAATAGTAAGCTGCAATGAATCAGGTTTTTGCAGTATGACCCTGAATGTGGCATTATTATCAAGCTGTGGAGTTCGCACTGAAATTGTTCCGGTTCCTTCCATATTTCTTATTTTCCGCCGGTTAACTTCAAGGCGGTTAATTAATCTTTCTGATGGCAGAAGTTCCAATTCTTCAGTCGGCTGAGAAGGAACACATCCATTAAAAGAAGTAATTAAAAGTATCAGTAATAAAGCAGAAAGGATAAGATATATTTTCAAAGTTCACCTTTTTCTATTTTTGTTTTGATTTCAGTTTTTTGAGGATCAAGTTCAAATGCTTTTTCCCATAGTTCAATAGCTTTCTCTGAATTACCTAATTTAAATTCTACATCACCAAGATGATCTAGCATCACTGCGCTGTTTTTATTTAGTCCGATGGCTTTTTCAAGATATTTTTTTGCAAGATTATACTCACCAAGTTTGTAATACACCCAGCCGATAGTATCGAGGTAAGACGAATTGAGTGAATCAGCAGCAATTGAGATTTTTACCATTTCTAAAGCACGTTCCAGCTGCTCCCCTCTTACTGCAAGTGCATAAGAATAATTATTATTAATAAGAGAATTTTCAGGATCAAGTTCTAATGCTCTTTCATAAGCACTATCGCTTTCAGCATGCATCTGGATTGAGTTGTATATCAGTCCTAGTGTTCCAATAAGATTAACATCATCTGGCTCAATACGCAACGCATGAGTTATGTAGTGGATCGCCTCTTCATTTTTCTTAAGTTGACTCAATGTATAACCATAAGCAGAAAGAGCATTAACATCATTCGGATTAAGATCTACAGCTTTGCTTAAAAATTTTTCAGCTTCATCTTGTTTCTCAAGTTGAACTAAGGACAGACCGAGTAGAAAGTTGGTGGCAAAATCATTAGGAAAAACTTCAACTGCCTCTTCCATTACTTTTGAGGCTTCGTCATACTTTTTGCTATCGTATAAAAGACCTCCAAGTCTTATCCAAGCCTGTACATTCCAGTTTGCATTTTCTGTAACGTATTTAAAGTTATCAATGGCAAGTGAATCATTTCCTTCGCTGAAGGCAATCGCACCAAGATACATTTTAACCTGCCAATCAAGCGTATCCTGATCAATTTTTTCAAAAAGATTTTTAGCTATAGGGAAAAGTGAAGAATCAGCAATAGCTTTTTCATAATACGAAGCTGCTATATTTATTTTTGCATCAAGATTAACATTTTCATTTTCAATAATATAATTAAATTCATCGGATGCCGCTTCCCATTCTTCCGTTTCTACAAGAAGTAGAGCTTTTCTTTCCCTGATCGATAAATCATCAGGTGTCAGTTCGAGTAAGTCGTCTGCAATTTCAATAGCTTTGTCATAATTGCCCGCACGCTGATTAAAATCTATAAGAAACGTTTTTAATTGTGTGTTTGAGGGATCTAATTCCAATAATCTTTCTATTGACTCTAAAGCAAGATCAAGGTTTCCTGTTTTTTCATAAAGTTCACCTATGCGAACTAACAGATTCCAATCTGGCCCAACAAGATTTATCAGCTTTTCATAAACTAAAATTGCTTCAAGAGGTTTAGAAATTTCATACAATCGGGCAAGCTTATAGTATAGGTTAATATTATTAGGCTCTATCAATGCGGCTTTTTCTAAAACAGTTATTGCAGAATCATAATTTCTTGCAGCTGAATAAACATCAGCCATTAAATCATAGTAGTCAAGTTTAGATGAATCAAGTTCAACTGCTTTCTTGATACTGTTTAGTGATTGAATCAGACGGTTTGTAAAAAGATAATTCTTGGAAAGGGAAAAATAAATTCCCGCAGTGGTATCATATTGCAGCGCTTTTTCGAGTTCAATTACAGCTGCATTATAATTATTCTGCGACTCATATACAGTTCCGTTAACAAAGTGATCTAAAGCTCTTTTTTTACGAATATTTTCGTCAATTGCTCCTGCAGTTTTATGGCTTTCTGATTTTTGCAGATGATCTCCCCCCCCGCATCCGGTAAACAGAGCAACTAGTGAACTTAATATTATCAGATTTATAAAAATTAGTGTTTTCATAAAAGAAAATATATTATTAGCATGGTGCAATAACAAGGTATTTTATGGATATAATACGCATCAATCTTTAATTATATTTACACGTATTTTATTAGAAATTAATTATAATATAATCAGATGACAGAACAATTTGACCTGGCAATTTCATATGTATGGGAATATGATAAGGAATTTGCTGATCTTATAGAAAAAATTCTTCAATCCTACGGATTAACTACTTTTATAATTTCAGACCACAACATACACGAAGTAACGGAACTTGTTAAACGCAGAAAATTATGGTTTACTTCCTACCTGGACCGGGCTTCAGATGTAGATGACAATTTTGCCGAATTGGCAAAAATACTATCAAGAAGAAAGTGTAGAATTTTTAATGCATATAAAAAAGTTGAACACGCAATTGATAAAGCAACAATGCACCTTGAGTTTATCACTGCAGGAATAAATGTGCCTTATTCAATAATTATTCCACCCCACAAGGAACATGAGGAGCTTTCCTTAAAAGTGGATGATATTGCTATTCTCGGAAGACCCTTTATAATAAAACCTTGCAATACAACCGGAGGAGGAATTGGTGTTGTAACTGGCGCAGAAACATTAAAAGAGGTTTTAATTGAAAGAAGAACAAACACTTCTGATAAATATCTTATCCAGCAGAAAATAAATCCTGTCGATCTGGATGGAAAACGTGCCTGGTTCCGATGCTTCTGGGCTTTTGGAAAACCAATAAGTGTATGGTGGGATGATCAAACACACATTTACGAATATCTTTATTCGGACCAACTTGATAAGAACGGGCTGAGAAAGCTTAATCAAATTACCCGAACAATTGCACGTATTACTGAATTAGATTTTTTTTCAACAGAAATTGTTCTTACACCTGATAAAAAGTTTGTTGTTATTGATTATGTTAATGATCAATGCGATATGCGATTTAAATCAGCGCATAAAGATGGTGTACCGGATATTGTTGTTGAGCAGATCATTCAAAGATTGCGTTTAACTGTTCAAAGAATAAAGAAACTCAGAATTTCAACTAAATACAATGAGCAGGAGAAGTAAAATTTTCATTATTTCTATTCTTTTGATAATTATTACTGCGATATTTTCATCAATGTATGTTTTGAACATTTATGGCGATGTTATTGTCAAAGATCCTGAAAATCTATACGCAGATAATACTTCAACCATAATAATTGAAGCAATACCCATAAATGCATTCGGATGGAAAATACCGTTTCGGAAATCCTGGGCTGAATTTAATATAATTGAGGGTGAAAATTTAATTGATATCATTCAAAAGAATGATAAAGATGGAATGATCATTCTGCGCTCAAGGGGCATTCCAGGCAAAGTTGAAATAAGCGTAAAAACAAAGTTTTCATTATTCCCGAATTTAGTGAAGGTTGAAATCTTTGCTTTAACTGGATAAGGCTAAATTATTTTAGTGCAATAAATTAAATTATTTTTTATTTTGGTATTGAAAAAATTAAACTCCGAGGAATTATGCGTACTTTATTATTAATAATCACAACTTTCCTTTTAACTGTCATTCCGGTTCATTCTCAAGGTTCGGCTGGTGACGCTGCAAAATATGAATACAGATTTTTGATTGATATGCCCACTGCCGGCATTCTTGACAAAGGAAATGTTGGAATTACAAACGACATACTTCCCTTTGGTGTGCTTATTACAAGGTTAGAGGTGGGAGTGTTTGACAATATCAGTTTCGGTATTTCCTACGGGGGTTCAAACATAATTGGAACCGGTTCACCAAAATGGTACAAATGGCCAGGCGTCAACTTTAGAGCAAGAATTATTAATGAAACTACTGTTCTGCCAGCTATAACGCTTGGTTTTGATTCACAGGGTAAAGGTGAATATTTTTCAGAGCCTGGTAGATATGCAATCAAATCT
>DATHSU010000478.1:0-7581 GCA_035463895.1 Ignavibacteriaceae bacterium
ACAAGAGCAGAATTTCCCAGCCCAAGAGATGCTGCAAGCGGCATTCCGTGAATATTTCCGTAAGGACTTGTGGCATCGGTATTCATATCTGCATGAGCATCAATCCATATTACGCCGAGTGTTAATTTCTTTTTTATACAATAAGCTGCTATTCCGGAAATAGTACCAAGAGCCATAGAATGATCGCCACCTATACACAGCGGGAAATCTCCTTTATCCAAAGTGCGGAAAACTTTATCAGCCAGTGTTTTCGAGGTCTTTAATATTTCATCAAGATACTTCAGTTTAGGATTTTTTATTTTTTGCTTTTCTGCAATCTGGATAATAATATCGCCGTCATCATTAACATTATATCCCAGGGATTCCAGTCTTTGTTTTAAATTAGCAATTCTTAAAGCGGAAGGACCCATATCAACACCTCTCCTGCCGGCTCCAAGATCTATAGGAAATCCTATAATAGAAATATTTTCTTTTCGCACAATTATTCCGTATTGATTTGTATACTAAATTAAAAAGAATGATTCATTATGCCAATACCGCTAAAAAGACTTTAAATACAGGAATGAGTATTTTTGTGACAGTAAAGATTTCTTTTATTATTTAAAGGTTCACTACTATGATTCCAGATAAAGAACCTCTGATATCCGTTGGAATACTGACAGATAAAAAAATAAAAATTGAGCTGTATGGTGAGTTCAATGTTTATGGTTTTAATAAAACCTTTAGCGGAATGTTCACCGCTGAAGCAAAAGAAAATAACAGCATCTTTCTTATTGGAGATAATGCAAAGATTGAGGTGATCAACGAAATTGTTTTTGAACCGGGCGAACCGGTTTCAGAATCTTTTCTTATCAGAGATGTTACAATCGGTGTAAAGTTTCATTGGGAAAGGAAAGAGAAACAAAGATTCACTCACACTTTAAAACTTGTTGCCGATAACGGAAGGATAACCGCTATAAATGTTATCCCTATAGAAAAATATCTTACAAGTGTTATCTCTTCTGAAATGAGTGCAAAATGCTCTCTTGAAATGCTTAAAGCAACTGCCGTAGTTTCAAGAAGCTGGATGCTTGCGCAAATTGAAAAATCAAGAGCTCTAAAGGAAGAAAAAGTTAAATATCAATCAACTTTTCAAAATGAAAATGAGTTAATTAAATGGTATGACAGAGAGGATCACAAACTTTTTGATGTTTGTGCAGATGATCATTGCCAGCGTTACCAGGGAGTTACAAAGGTAACTACTGCTGTTGCAAAAAGAGCTGTTGAAGAAACTGCCGGCATTGTTCTGTTGAGCGAAAATAAAATACTGGATGCACGTTTCTCTAAATCCTGCGGCGGAATTTCTGAATCATTTGAAAATGTGTGGGAACCAGTTAAACACAAATCTCTTACTTCTATTTTTGATTACAAATATGACTTTGATAATTATAAAACGGATTTTTCTTTGGAAGAAAATGCCGTTAAGTGGATAAAAGGAAATCCGCCTGCATTCTGCAATACTAATGATGAGAAAATTTTGAACCAGATACTTTTAGATTATGACAGAGAGACAAAAGATTTTTACAGATGGAAAGTTGAATACACCCAGCAAGAAATTTCTGAATTGTTAAAAGAAAAAACCGGAATTGAATTTGGATCTATTATCGATTTGATTCCCCTTGAAAGGGGTTTGTCATCACGTTTAGTAAAGCTTAAAATTGTTGGTACAAAAAAATCCCTGATACTAGGAAAAGAATTAGAAATAAGAAGAGTGCTGTCAAAAACTCATCTTTACAGCTCTGCTATTGTTACAGAAAAATCGGAGTTGGCAGATAATATACCTGGTAAGTTTATAATTTATGGTGCCGGATGGGGACACGGTGTGGGACTCTGCCAGATCGGCGCTGCTGTTATGGCTGAACAGGGTTATCAGTTTGACGAAATTGCAATTCACTATTTTAAAGACGCACAATTAAAAAAGATTTACTAATTGTAATTGTTTTATGAATTTCTTTTCCTGTAATAATTTTATCCGTACCGATACAATAAGCTGGTATCTATCCTATATTTGGAGAGTTACATAATCAATGAAAGTTTTTTATTCTTGTTTATCTAAGAGCTGGGGCGGGATGGAAATGATAACTCTTACTTTCATCAAAAAGCTACTCGAAAGAAATATCAGTGTTGAACTTCTATGCATTGAAGAATCCAGAATGCATATTGAAGCTAATAACATGGGAATAATAATACACTCTGTTAAAGCTGCAGGATATTTCCATCCTTTTACTACAATTAGAATTTCAAATATTCTGAAGCGCGGTAATTATGATTTAATTCATACGCAGGCATCAAAAGACCTCTGGCTTCTTGTACCCGCTTTAAAGCTCCGTAAAATTGATATCCCGTTATTCCTTACTAAACAAGTAGGTTCTTTTGTAGTAAAAAAAGACTTGCTGCATAAATTTTTATATAACCGAGTTACAAAAGCATTTGCAATAAGTACAATAATTAAAAACAATCTTATTGAAACAACTCCTTTAAGTATAGATAAAATTGAATTGCTTTATAATGCAGTTGATACAAAAAGATTTGATCCTGCTAAGACAGACAGAAACAAGCTGAGGAATGAATATGACTTAACAAACGATGACCTTGTGCTTGGTATGATTGCACGCTTTACACCTGGTAAGGGGCACGAGGAGTTTATTGAGGCAGCAGAAATTCTTTCTTCAAAATATAAGCATCTTAAATTTTTAATTGTCGGAGAAGCCAGTCGCGGTGAGGATGAATATGCCAATAAAATAAAACAAATGGCTGCAGACAAAAAACTGAGCAATATCATCTTTACAGGATTCCGGAGCGACACTCCGGATGTTCTTGGCGCAATGGATATATTTATCTTTCCTTCACATGCTGAAGCATTTGGAATTGCTTTAGCTGAAGCCTTATCAATGGGCATCCCTTCTGTTTGTGCTAATGCTGATGGTGTGCTTGATATAACTGTTAATAACGGGACTTCTCTTTTGTTTGAAAATAAAAACTCGCGTGATCTTGCTGATAAAATAGAACTGCTAATAAATGATAAACCGAAAAGAAAAGAAATGGGTATAGCATCAAGAGAACGTGCTGTAAAAATGTTTGACATTAATTTAATTATGGAGCAAACAATAAAATTTTACGAACAGGAAATAAAAAACAAACATTATTAATATGGAAGACAGAATTTTTAGCACACCTAAGGTAATTGATTATATTAGTTCCGATGACTATGCAGAAGCAGCCAGGCTTTTATTCAAACAGCAATTTGAAACCTGGCAGCTGAACAGAGACAACTATACTATGCTCAAAGATGTGATGATAAAGTCATTTCGTTTCGGAAGCTATAAAGTAAAAGTTCAATTCAATCCCGGCAGAATGACATCAACATCAGCAAAAGTTGATGATAAATCAATTAGAGAAAGAAAATGCTTTTTATGTGTTGATAATCTGCCATCAGAACAAAAAGGCATTCTTTACAAAGATGAGTTTATAATTCTATGCAACCCCTACCCGATTTTCCCGGAGCATTTCACACTTTCGTCTTTGAAGCATCAGCCGCAAAGAATTGAAGATACGTTTTCGTATCTGCTTCATTTTAGCAAGGATCTGTCAAAATATTATTCAGTTCTTTATAACGGTCCCAAATGCGGTGCGTCTGCCCCCGATCACCTGCATTTTCAGGCAGGCACAAAGTTTTTTATGCCTCTTGATAATGAATTTCATCTTGTAAAAAACGAATTCGGCAAGTCATTGATAGATAATGATGATATATTAATAACTGCTGTTGATGATGGATTAAGAAAAATGTTAACTGTAGAGTCAATAGACTTTGACTTAATAAAAAAATGGTTCGATAAAATTTTAAAAATATTAAATAAAGAAAATCCTTCTGAACCTGAATCAATGCTTAATATTATCTCTTCGTATGATGAAGAATTCGGGTGGCAGACAGCAATGTTTCTAAGAGAAAAACACAGACCAATACATTACTTTGCTGAAGGCGAGAATAATATTTTAATAAGTCCGGCTTCTGTTGATCTAGCCGGATATTGTATTACTCCTGATAAAAATACTTTTGACAGAATAGATGAAAAAATAATAAAGGAGATATTTAAGGAAGTCTTTATTAATGATTTAAAATTCAGTTCTATTCAAAAAAGAATTATGAGTTTAGAATAACCGACTTTTAATTAAACTCAAGCAATAATATTTTCATACATCTTTAGCAATGGAGCAGAAATGTCTAACTCAATTTCACGCAGAAATTTTATTAAATCAACTTCGTTATTAACACTGGCAGCCGGAACTATTGGCGGAACCTCTTCTGTAATTGCGCGGCTCGGAAATCCTTCATTCGATATATTAATTAAAAATGGTTTTGTTATTGATGGCACTGGAAGTTCAGAGTTCCCAGCTGATTTGGGAATTAGTAACGGAAAGATAACTGCAATTGAAAATCGCGGAGTATTAAGTGACGATTCTGCCCTTAAGATAATTGATGCTAAGGGATTAAAAGTTACTCCCGGATTTATTGACATTCATTCGCATACAGACACAGGTTTATTTATTAATCCAAACGCAGAAAGTAAAATTCGTCAAGGCGTAACAACTGAAGTTGCCGGACAGGACGGCAGTTCGGTTGCTCCAAGGAAACCCCACACAACCGATGATGAATATGAAACAGACAGAAAGCCGTGGCAAAGTTTCGATGACTTCTTTGCTCTACTTGAGGGAAATAAAACCGCCGTTAATTTTGTTACGTTTGTTGGACAAGGAACCATACGTGGTTATGTTGTAGGACAGGACGACCGCCCTGCTTCACGAGAAGAAATTGAACAAATGAAAAATCTTGTTATAGAATCTCTTGAACAAGGTGTATTTGGCGTTTCAACCGGATTAGAATACACTCCTGGAAGTTTTGCATCAACTGAAGAAATAACTGAATTATGCAGTGTAATGAAAAAGCACGGTGGAATATATGCAACTCATATGCGGAACGAAGATGACCGGGTTCTCGAAGCTATAGAGGAAGCAATAGCAATTGGTAAAGGTGCCGGTATTCCGGTCAACATTTCTCATCTAAAACTTCAGGGCAAAGCAAACTGGCATAAAATAGACAAAGCTTTTGAACTTATTGAAAATGCTAACATATCCGGATTGCAGGTTACAATGGACCGCTATCCATACACTGCTTTCAGCACAGGTTTATCAAACCTTTTTCCTCTTTGGTCGCGTGATGGAGGAACTGAACGTTTCCTTCAAAGACTTCAAGACAAGAATGAAATACCCAAATTACAAGAGTATGTTCTCTCAAGAGTTGAATCTCTCAGTTCCTGGAATGCAGTTCTTATTGCAGGTGTCAGCAAAACGGAAAACAAACCTTACGAGGGAAAAACTATTCAGCAGATAATTTCGCAAACCGGTGAAGATGGATTCGAATTTACACGCAGATTATTAATTGATGAAAACGGAAGAGTTTCAATGTGCGGATTTGGAATGAGTGAAGAAAATACGAAACGTATTTTAGCACATCCATTATGTATGGCCGCTTCCGACGGCGGTGCCCGTGCAACTTACGGAAAGCTTTCAGAAGGAAGTCCCCACCCGAGAACTTACGGCACTTTTCCAAGATTTCTAGGAAGATATGTCCGTGAGGATAGAATAATATCTTTTCCAGAAGCAATCAGAAAAATAACTTCATTCCCCGCTGATACTTTGGGAATTTCCGATAGAGGAATAATAAAAAAAGGCTTGTATGCTGATGTTGTATGTTGCAACTATGATACTATTATTGATAAAGCCGATTACGTTAATCCGCATCAATATCCCGAAGGCATTAATTACGTACTAGTTAATGGTAAAATTGTTATTAGTAGCGGTGAGCACACAAATGCGCTGCCTGGCAAAGTTCTAAGAAAAAGTTAGCATTTTTTAACTCCGGCCTGATTTTTGATTAGTTACTATTCCTCTTAGTTAGGCAAACAGTAATTTATTAGTAACTAAACAACTTTTTAGATAATTTCGATCAATATTTTATTATTTAAGAATGATTATACTTGATTTAATTTACAATCTGGCTGTTCTTGTTGCACTAAGTGTTTTTTCAGGATTTATTGATCAGCGGTTTAACAGAACAGAGCTAAACGGTAAAATATTTCAGGGACTGCTCTTCGGCATAACGGCAGTGATCGGAATGCTCTATCCATTTGTACTTACAGAAGGAATTATTTTCGACGGAAGATCTATTATAATCAGTTTATGTACATTTTTCTTCGGACCAATTTCAGGGGTTATTGCTACCCTTATTACTATTGTATTCAGAATATATCTCGGCGGGGCTGGTGTTTTGATGGGAATTCTGGTCACTCTTTCATCTTTTGTCATCGGTTTAATATTTTACTTCGGTAGATATAAAAAATCGGCAAAACCATTTTTAAGTAGTCAGCTTTACTTCCTCGGATTAATTGTACATGCGGTAATGCTAATCCTTGTACTCTCACTTCCATCAAAAATCATAGTCGAGGCATACAAGACATTAACTTTTTCAATAATTGGTATATACCCATTGGTTACTGTACTTATAGGTAAGATACTCATTGACCAGGAAAATAATCAAAGTTTTCTAAAACAAATAAAAGAAAGTGAAGAGAAGTATCGTATTCTTGTTGAAAACCAAACTGATTTGATAGTTAAAACTGATGCTGAAGGAAGAATTATGTTTGCAAATACAGCGTACTGCCAATTATTTGGTTTCACCGAGGATGAGTTGATTGGAAGTGCATATACTCCATTAGTACATGAATTGGATATACCAATTGTTCAGGAAGCTGTGAAAGCTCTGTTTGTAGCTCCATACAGCTGTTCCTATGAAGAAAGAGCCAAAACAAAGATTGGCTGGCGATGGATTGAGTGGGAGGCCAAATCCGTTTTAAACAAGAAAGGTACAATAGTAGAGTTAATTGGAGCTGGGCGTGATATTACTTCACGAAAAGAAGCTGAGAATGCCTTAAATAAACGCTTGGAATTTGAAAGAGAAATAGCTGCAATTTCTACTCGCTTCATTAATGTTGAACCTACACTTATTGATTATGAAATAAACAATGCTCTTCATCGAATTGGGGAAATTGCTTCGGTTGACAGAACCTACCTTTTCACTTTAAGCGAAGACGGACTTTACTACAATAATACGCACGAATGGAGTGCGCCTGGAATAGAATCGCAGATTAACAATCTTCAAAATATTCCAATAAATATGACACCCTGGTGGACTGAAATGATTTCCAAACGCCAGAATATTCATATACCCAAAGTTGCTGATCTATCGGATATTGCTAAGGCTGAAAAAGACTTACTTACGAAGCAAAATATTAAATCTGTAATAGCCATTCCTGTTTTTATGGGAGATAAATTAACGGGGTTTATTGGCTTTGATTCTGTTAGGGAAGAAAAGTTCTGGGTTGATGAAGATGTTCTTCTATTGAAAATGCTTGGTGAAATACTCTCAAATGCCTTAAATCGAATGAAATCAAAAGAGGCATTAAAAAAACTTCTTGAAAAACAATC
>DATHSU010000479.1:0-4776 GCA_035463895.1 Ignavibacteriaceae bacterium
TGGATTTGCACGTTATTCAACAGACAGCAACTGGCTTGTTCCTCATTTTGAAAAGATGCTGTCTGACCAGGCAATGATGTCTATGGCATATACTGATGCATATCAGATAACAAAGAATGAATTATTCAGACAAACATCGGAGGAAATTCTTGAGTACGTTTTAAGAGATATGACACACACTGAAGGAGGATTTTATTCAGCTGAAGATGCTGATAGCGAAGGCGAAGAAGGCAAATTTTATTTGTGGACAATTGAAGAAATCAAAGACATTCTAAAAGATGATGCACAACTTTTTATTAAACTTTTTAATATTGAAGATGACGGAAATTGGGTTGATGAATCAAAAGGTATGATGACAGGAACAAGCATTCTTCACTTAAAAGATATTGTTGAGAATTTACAGAAAGATGACCAATTCAAAAAAACTGATTTAAATGATTTTATCAGCCGAACAAGAAAAATTTTATTTAATGTAAGAGAAAAAAGAATTCATCCTCATAAGGATGACAAAGTTTTAACTGACTGGAACGGTTTGATGATATCTGCATTTGCAAAAGCTGCAGGAGTATATGATAATGCGGAATATATAATTGCAGCAGAAAAAGCTATGAATTTTATTTTAACAAAACTGCGAAAGACAGACGGAAAACTTATTCACAGATACAGAGATGGTGAAGCCGGACTTTATGCACATATTGATGATTATGCTTTTATAATACAGGCTTTGCTTGATCTTTTCGAATTAACGTTCAATCCGGATTATCTTAAAAGTGCAATCGATTTGCAGGAGATTTTATTAACCCATTTTCATGATAAGAAGAACGGCGGTTTTTTCTTCACTGCTGATGATAGTGAAGAACTTATTTCACGCCAGAAAGATCTTTATGACGGGGCGTATCCGTCGGGTAACTCCGTTATGCTTGCTAATTTAGTACGACTGGGTAAGCTGACTCAAAATTCTGTTTATGATGAAGCAGCAGAAAAAATGATTGAATGTTTTTCGGGACAGGTGAATAATTACCCATCTATTTTTTCACAATTTTTAATTGGTTTGGATTTTATTCTAAATAAGTCTTATGAAATAGTAGTTGCCGGAGATGAAAAGTCTGAAGAAGCAATGAATGCAGTAAAAAGAATCAGAAAGATTTTCCTGCCGAATAAGATTTTCATATATAATAATAATAATAAAGAGCTATATAATATTATTCCTTACTTATCAGGTAATAGGGCGATAAACGAAAAACTGACGATTTATATTTGTGAAAACTTTGCATGTAATATGCCGGTCTATAATATCGATGATGCTTTATTGTTAATTAATAAAGCTGACGAGTAGTTTTTTTTTACGACTAATGTTAATTTTAAGTACTTTTTAATAACTATTAATTGGAGTTTACTTGAATCAGGACAATAAGTTCATCCGGTCGCTCATTCAAAGTTCTCTGAGGGGAAATAATTCAGCTTTAGAGCAGCTATTCAGTATGAACCTCAACAAGGTTTACACTTTAACTCTCAGGCTTACATCTAATTTCAGTTCTGCAGAAAAACTTACTGAAGAAGTTCTTGTTGAAGCCTGGAAACAAATTAAATATCTCAGAGAAGATGCAACATTTTCATCCTGGATAACCGGAATTACTGTTTACCAGTGCCTAAAGTATTTAAGAGAAAATGATAACCCCAAACCTCAGCAGGCCTCTCAGCTACCTTCTAAAGATCACCTGGAGAAAGTAATTCTTGATTTGCCGAAGAATGAAAGAATTGTTATGGTGCTTCATTATTTTGAGAAATATACTATAGATGAAATTTCAGATCTTCTTGCGGTTTCAGGCTCAGATGCAAAAATGTACCTGGAAGAAGGAGAAAAAAAAGTAATAACCAGATCACCCGATCTTTCTGACGCTAAGAATATTACTGAAGAGATAAATAGAATTAGAGTTGATATGAAACCGGAAAATGATCTTATAAATCAGGCTTTTGTTACTATTTATAAAACAAAATCCGAGGATGAAGTAAAAGATCAGTTTCTTAAGGAAAAACAATCCTCAGAAGATTCAAACACTGATGAACAGGAAAAAAATAAAAAAGGTTTAGGAGGGTTATTTAAAAAAATCCTTCCAAAATCTAAAAAGTAAAAAATAGGGGCTGTCTCATAACTCATTTTTTTATGGTAGCTACAAGCTTCTGCTTGCGAAAATATAACAAATACGCAACTTGAAAGTTGCGGCCTACCTTGTGTTTAAGACTTTTAAGACAGCCCCTTTTTTATTTCTTTGGCTTGTAGTAGTGAGAACTCTGACCGAAGAATACCTCTGCTGCATCCATAATAGTTTCAGATAAAGTCGGATGAGGATGTATAGTCAATTTCAGATCTGTAACATTCGCACCCATTTCAATTGCAAGAACACCTTCAGAAATTAAATCGCCGGCATTAGGTCCGCAGATTCCAATTCCGATTAATCTTTGAGTATCGGGATCAATAATTAATTTTGTAACACCATCAGTTCTATCTATAGTAATTGCTCTTCCGCTCGCAGCCCAGGGAAATTTTGCTACTTCGTATTTTATTCCTTCTTTCTTTGCCTGCTCTTCAGTTAATCCCGCCCAGGCAACTTCCGGATCAGTAAAAACAACAGCAGGAATAGCAAGCGGTTCAAATGCTACTTTGTGCCCGGCAATATCTTCAACAGCGGTTCTTCCTTCATGAGAAGCCTTGTGCGCAAGCATTGGTTCACCGGCAATATCACCAATTGCGTAAATATCCGGATCATCTGTTTGAAGCTGTTTATTAACTTTTATCCAACCACGATCGGTTAATGTTACTTTTGTATTTTCTAATCCTAGTCCCTTTGTTTCAGGTTTTCTACCGATTGACATCAATACATTATCATAAATTTTTTCTGATGTGTTACCTTTTTCATCCTGAATCTTAACACTAATGCCGTTCTTCACTTCCTTCATTTCCAGAACTTTGCTGTTTGTCATTACCTCTTCATAAGTATCTTTAATTTTTCTTAGAAGAAAGTTTACAATATCACGATCAGCACCGGGTAATAAACCGGGAAGCATTTCCACAACAGATACTTTTGTTCCAAGTGCCTGATACACAGAACCAAGTTCTAATCCGATATATCCCCCTCCAACAACTAATAGTGATTTAGGAATTTCAGGTAAATCAAGAGCAGAAGTGGAATTAAGTAATCTTTTAGACTTAATATTTATAGATGGAATTGTTGCAATAACAGAACCTGTTGCAATTATTGCTTTTTCATATGAATGTTCAATAGTTTCGCCATCAACCTTTTCAATCTTCAACTTCGATGAATTGATGAAACTTGCACGACCCTGAATATAATTGATCTTACGCTGTTTAGCTATCATTCCCATTCCGCCGGTAAGTTTATCAACCACTTTATTCTTGAAGTTTCTTAATCGATCAATATCAATCTTAGGTTTGCCGAATTCAATTCCCCATTCTTTAGCATGATCAGCTTCGAGAATTATTTTTGCAACGTGAAGAAGTGCTTTCGACGGAATACATCCGCGATAAAGACAAACTCCTCCGGGATTCTTTTCAAGATCGACTAATGTTACATCCATTCCCAGATCAGCGGCAAGAAAAGCTGCTGCGTATCCGCCGGGTCCGCCGCCGATTACAGTTAGTTTTATTTTATCTGACATAATTTATTTCGCAAGATTAAGATTATGAGTAAGAGTACAAGTAAGATTTTCTAAACTGAATATGTAACATCATCTTCGTATACTCTATCTGAATTACTTTTGATTAAACCAACTAACATTGAAACTAATTCTCTAAGCATTTGTTTTCCATTATTTAATTCCTCACTTGAAATTTGATTTCTCACAAAAAGAATATCAAGGCAACCGGCGGATTCAAGTGACGAACCAAAAGATATATCAAAATATCTACAACGATCTTTTTTAGAATACTTTCCATTTCCCTCAGCCATATTTAGGACGATAGAGTTTGATGCTCTATCTAATTGATTTTAAATGTCCGATCTAGGTTCTAATCTTAAACAAATTTTATGAGCGAAAGCATTAAATTTCAAAGAAAGTTGATAAACCTTTAGTTTTTCATGATCAAAATAGATTTTGTTTTGTTCTTCCATTCTTAATCTTACTCTTTTTCTTACTCTTAATCTATAAAAGTAATTTCACCGGTTGTTCTAAAGCTTCAACAACAAATCTCAAAAATCTGATCGCATCTGCACCATCAATTATTCTATGATCGTAAGAAAGTGATAACGGCAGCATTAACCTTGGTTCAAAAACTCCGTGTCCATTCCAGACCGGCTCAAGTGATCCGCGCGATACTCCAAGTATTGCGACTTCAGGTGTGTTAACAATTGGAGTAAAATAAGTTCCGCCTATACCACCAAGATTTGTAATAGTCATACTCCCGCCCTGCATATCTTCAAGCCCGATTTTTTTGTTGCGTGCTTTTTCTGCAAGTTTATTCATTTCAACAGAAATTTCAGTTAATGATTTCTGATCTGCATTTTTAATTACAGGAACAATTAGCCCATGCTCTGTATCAACAGCAATTCCTATGTTAAAATATTTTTTATAAATAATTTCTTTCTTCTCCATATCAAGACTGGAGTTGAATTGAGGAAATTTCTTAATAGCTTCTATGAGAACTTTAACAAGAATTCCGGTTATTGTTAACTTCGCTCCCTCTTTTTCCATTACCTTAGACAATTCTTTTCTTGTCTTTTCCAGATTTGTAATATCGGCTTTATCAAACTGAGTAAC
>DATHSU010000480.1:0-7805 GCA_035463895.1 Ignavibacteriaceae bacterium
TAAATCCTTACCCAGCAGAAGTTTATTAAGCATCTCTGCATCAAGCACAATGCCCCAGCTTGTTCTGATAAATTCAAGCTGCTCGTGAATGTTATAAGGATTTGCAGTTATTGGTTTTCTTAAAAATGAAATAAGATTTAATCCGCCTTCACCGCCAACCGGTATTTCATTTTCGAAAAACTTTTCTGATGCTTCTATCAGGTTATTATATTTGGTGCTTTTAACAAGCTTATCATCAGAGTAAAGTTCTTTTAACTGGTTGGTAGATGGATTAATGTTTTCAAGGTTAAGAAGAATTAACTCTTCAAGGATTATTTCACGGTTTGTTTTATTTCCGGTTTTACCTTTCAGGTATTCAATAGGTTTTAATTCATTTTTAAATACAGGCAAAGGAGGAAATTCTTCGATGAATGTTAAAAGTATTTTATCAACTTCATCATTTGTCAATGTGCCATCAAGAAATTCAAGATTTCGTCCGAATACACCCGGATTATCGGTCTCTTCATATTTTCGTATGAGCAGATGGAAAATTTCGTGCATTAAACCGAGCGCATTTAACTGACCTACAGTGACCAGTTCATCATATCTGTTTTCATCTCTTCTTTTCTTATTTATTTTTTCTGTAAGGGTTCTTGCAGTTTTCGAATCAGATATTATTAAATCGCCTGTAACAAAAAAAAGGGATTCTTCAAATTCGTATTTAACTCTGGATTGCCTGGAAACGTGAAAATAGTAAGTGATCATACCACAATAAGACCTTTTTTGGAAAAAATAAAATAGCTCTTTCTAAATATATGGAATTTATTAAAGCGGATGATAAGCTATACTTGAACCGACCCAGGTTTTATTCTTATTGAAATCAACACCCATCATTTTACCTTTACTGGTGCGGATAAGATTATTTACTAATAGCGGTTCTTTATCCCATAAAAACATCATTCTTATTTCAACTTTTGAATGTCCGTCAGGAGTTTCGATTAATGGGGCATACTCAATTTTTCGTTGAAGGATAAAATTATCTCGGTCTTTAATTGAGTCCAGCTTTTGTTTGGTTACCTCAACATCTACCCCCAGCCCGGCGAATGAAAACAGCGGCTTCAGTACAAAATTTTCCAAATCTTCAGGGAATTGATTAAGCTCAGAAAGGAAATAGCATTCAGCAACATATTTACCATGAAGCTGCGGCAAAGAAAATTTGGATATCTTAAAAAACCAGTTCGGATGAGATGTCCAGTAAACATCAATATCATCTCTGAAATCAAAATTAAAGGTCAATCCCTTTCGTCCAAGCTCATCAAAAATTACCCTGTTATAAATTCTTTCAATCGGAATATCTTTATTGTCTTTCTTGTAGAAAAGTTTATTGTCTTTTTTATGAACAGATGTTAAGCACACAGTATTAATACCAATTAGTTCTTCTGTCGCTGCAAAATCTATTCTCGTTTTTTGCTGTTCCGGATGAATTTCCAGCAGTATCACGTTTTCCGGATTGCAATCAGCAACGATAATCTGCCTCAACAACTTACAGTATTTTTCTTCATTCAAATTGTTGAAGTAAGCTGAGAAGTTTTCCGGAATAGGGAAGTGCTTTCTCAATACTCTATCGAAATAACTTTGGTAACCATAAAGTGAAGGAAATGCCTGAAGCTCGATAAGCTTTGGAATCAGTTTACCACTTTCAACGGCTATTGCAAAATCTATTTGAAGAAAATGAGGAATTGCAGTTTCATTCGGCACTCTTAAATGTTCCGGTACAGCATCGTTTGATCTGTTAAGAAATTTTTCTGTTTTAATCTGATTGATCAGATCATTGCAGGCATTTTGAAGATCATCGTTTAATTCTTTGGAAAGAAAAAGTGGAGTTTCACAAACTCTGAAATCTGTAGGATACCTTAGTCCGGTATCGAGATCTTTTACAAATTTATTATATATTTCTTCAGAAAAGTTACAATTAAACTTTTTACGTATTTCAGGTATCATTTTAAATTACTCTATACTGAAACTTTAGACAATTCTTCAATTGCATTGTTAAGAAAGTTAGGGATAACAGTTTTTCTGGTAAGCTGTATCTTTTCTGGATGCTGAAGCCAATCAATCATTTCATTATATTTTTCTTCATTGTAACGTTTAATAATAAATTCTTTTCTTTCATCCTGCTTAAAGTGATATAACATGCTTTCCGGGTCTGCTTCAGGATGAAATTGTGTACCGACAATCTCATTCGAAATTCTTATAGCGGTTATTGCAGGGTTTTCTCTGTTATCTTCCTCAGGAATTTCCCAGGAAAGTATTTTTGCTCCAATTTCTTTTATCCTTGCATTATTTGCATTGGTAACCTGCCAGTGCCTTATATCTGCTGCGTAGAATGGATCAGTTAATTCCTTAAGAATTATGTCATTTGTTCCGTCCGGAGTTTTTTGAAACGGCATTACTCCGAATGAATTAATGAACCGTTTATTTACCTCACCGAACTGAAAGTATCTTGCCATCATCTGAAATGAATGACAAATAAAAAACATATATTTTTTATTGTTGTTACTGTTCTGATTATGAGTCCAGATTTTATCCAGTAAAGTGAAATAATCTTTGTCCCATTTTTTATCCTCATCTTCAAACGGACTTCCCGGTCCACCGGAAGAAATGAAAATATCATAGCTGAGATCAGGGAGTTCTCCTTTATAACGTGTATCAAAAACATTGTATGAGATATCCAGATCGCTGTTACGGTTTATAGCATCAGTTACTATTTCACGAATACAACGCATTCCCTCATTGCGTTCATTATTGTACAAGTCTATGGTTGTAATTTTTATTTTGTGTTTCTGCATTTATCTTTTTACATCCAATCCGTGATGCGTTTCATTAATTATATAGTCAACAACTTTTTTAGTATCCTGCGATTGTTCCCAGATAGCAAGCTGTCTGTCAGCCCCGGTACCATTTTCTAAAATTTTTTTTATATATGCTAATTCTTCTCTTGAGTTTAATTCATCAACTACATCGTCAACAAATTCCAATAGTTCTTCAATAAGCAGATTATAAGGTACTTCCTCTTTTTTACCAAAATCAATCAGCTTTCCGTGAATACCATATCGGGCTGCACGCCATTTATTTTCAGCAATCAGTGCTCTTCTGTAAAGTCTGAATCCAAGGTTTTGTTTAATAAGTTTGTGAAGTTTAGCCACAACTGCCTGGATAACGGCTGTGATTGCAATAGTTTCATCAACGCGCATCGGAATGTCGCAAATGCGGAATTCCAGTGTTCTAAAATTCGGGTGAACTCTTACATCCCACCAGATTTTTTTTGCATTATCTATGCATTTGGTTTTTACAAGCAGATTAATGTAATTATCATATTCGGATAGACTGCCAAAGTAATCTGGAATACCGGTTCTTGGGAACCTGTCAAAAACTTTACTTCGGTAGGATTTAAATCCGGTATTTCGTCCTAGCCAGAAAGGCGAGTTTGTTGAAAGAGCAAAAATATGAGGCAGGAAATACCTGGCAGCATTCATAATATGAATGGCGGTTTCTCTATCCTCAACACCAACGTGAACGTGAAGACCGAAAATTAAATTAGCACGTGCAACCTGCTGCATATCGTCAACAATCTCTTTATAACGAGGATGTACGGTAATTTGCTGGTCCTGCCAATGGGAAAACGGATGTGTACCGGAAGCAGCGATTCTTAAACCGTTTTTCACGGCAAGCTTGGCAAGTTCAGTTCTAAGCCGGGTTACCTGCTGACGTGCATCTTTGACATCGCGGCAGATATCTGTTCCCATTTCAACAACTGATTGATGCATTTCGGCTTTTACATTTTCAGCCAGTATCATCTTGCCGTCTTCAAGAATCTGCTGTATATGTGAGCGAAGTTCTCTTGAAACAGGATCAACTATTTGGAATTCCTCTTCAACCCCTAACGTATATAAATCTTTATCAGCCATATAATTTATCCGGTGTAATTACTTCAAAGGTTTGTTATTTACAAATGAATTTACAAAATTACCCCAGGTAAGATTATTCTGACCGGGTTTATGGGCTTTAGCTCTTCTTATAGCCATATTAGCCGCTGCTTCAACAATCCATTCAAAATTATCCTTACCTACTGAATTAACATCGGCATCCGGGGCGGGATTGCAGAAATCAATTGCGTAAGGAATTCCATCTCTCAGAGCAAATTCAACAGTATTGAAATCGTAACCAAGCGCTTTGTTTAAAGCGATAACTCCATCGTGAACTTTATCTAGAAGTTTTTGCTCAAGCGGTTTTGGATTTCTTACATATCGAAGATGATGCGGCTGTTTAGGATCGTACTGCATGATATGAACATCCTGTCTGTCTAAACAATAACATCTGAAATATTCAGTGAAAATTATTTCTTCCTGAAGCATCATAACAAGCTGTCCGGTTTCATTATAAGCTTTAAAGAATTCATCCATATTATTAAGTTTATAAACATTCTTCCATCCGCCGCCTGCAAACGGCTTAAAATAAGCAGGGAAACCGATATAGCTGAAAATGCCTTCCCAATCCAAAGGATAAGCAAGATTACGGAATGATCTTTCATTTGTATCATCGGGATGCTGATTAGAAGGAAGTATAACCGTTTTAGGAACTGCCACTCCAATTTTTGTTGCCAGGGCATTATTAAAAAATTTATCATCCGCACTCCACCAGAAAGGATTATTAATAACTGCAGTTCCACTTATAGCGGCATTTTTCAACATAGCCCTGTAAAAAGGAACATCTTGTGAAATACGATCAATCAAAACGTCATACCCAATTGGCTCACCCTGAATTACTTTATTTATGTGAGCTAGTTCAGCAGCAATTCCTGGTTCCTTTTTTGAATTTACCCTTTCAACAAATGCTGGTGGAAATGTGTTTTCCTGACCGAATAAAATTCCAATTTTTTTCATTTTACAATTCTCTCTGAATTAATTTTTCTTAATAATATAAGTTTATTTTTAAAGCATTATCAATTTTCAATTTTACTTAAATATTGAGGAAACATTTCTTTCCACCAATTCCAATCGTGTCCAGCACCTTGCCTTACATCTAACCAATGTGGTACCGACTTAATATTTAATATCTCTGATATTCTTTGATTTTCACTGAGGCAAAAATCATTTTCTCCGGTTCCTAAAATTATTCCCATTTGATTAAGGTTCTTTAAATACCAATTATCGTTGAGATTGGATAAATAATCTGGCGGATTATTAAAGTAACAGTTATCATCATAATAACCGTAAATAAACCTTTTAATATCAAAAGCACCGCCCATTGAAAACAGGTACCCTACTTTATCGGGATGCCTGAAAGCAAGATTAGACGAATGATATCCGCCGAAACTGCATCCGGCAACGGCAACTTTATTAAAACCTGTATCGTATTTAGCAAACTCTATTACATCATTAAGAATTAAATTCTCATAACCAATGTGAGTTTTAACTCTGTCAGCCGGATTAATATTGTAATTATACCAGCTGTCAGTATTAACACTATCGGGGCAATAAATTTTAATTTTACCATTGTTAATTAAATTTCCGGCAGAATCAATTAACCGTCTGTCTTTAGCTTCAAAATATCTTCCACCGGAAGTAGGAAAAATAATTACCGGAAAACCTGAATGCCCGAAAACCAGCATTTCAAATTCGCGGTCAAGATATAGTGAATGCCATTTATGATATTCTTCTTTCAATAAATCCCGGAATATTTTGTGGATGGAACTTTATAAAAATACCTCTCAAATGAGAGGTTATTCGGGGGCAAATATATAAAAAAAAGAAATCTTTTCAATAATTAAGCACTTATTCAACAGAATATTTAAGCCGCTGCTTATAAATAGCAAAATAAATTGAAATTCTTAACTTAAGAGGGTATTTTTGTCTGCTAATATGAAAAATGATACTCAATTAACGCCATTAATGGCGCAATATTATAAAATCAAGCAGGCTAATCCTGATACTATTCTTCTCTTCAGAGTCGGTGATTTTTTTGAGACTTTTGAAGATGATGCAAAAACTGCATCCAAAGTATTGGGAATTACATTAACCAAACGGGCTAATGGTGCTGCTGAGGAGGTTCCGTTGGCGGGATTTCCTTTTCATGCTATTGATACATATTTGCCTAAACTTGTCCGTGCCGGATACAGAGTTGCAGTTTGTGAGCAGGTTGAAAACCCAAAGTTTGCAAAAGGACTTGTAAAGCGGGAAGTTATTGAAGTTGTTACACCGGGTGTTACCCTGTCTGATAAACTGCTGGATCATAAAAAGAATAACTACCTTATGGCAATTTGCATCAATGAAAATAATGCCGGTGTTTCTTTTTGTGATATTTCGACGGGAGACTTTCATACTTATGAAGTTTCATCAAACAGATTGGGTGAGCAGATTGAATTAATTTCCCCTTCAGAAATTCTTATCTCAAGAAAAGATAAGGATACTCTTTCGCCGGTAATTCAAAGAATCAATTCATCGATTAGAATTTCAAGAATGGAGGATTGGATTTTTAATTTTGATTATGCAAAAGAACTTTTACTGAACCAATTTAAAACTGTTACATTAAAAGGATTTGGAGTAGAAAATTTATCAGCTGGATTAATGGCTGCCGGTGCGGTACTTAACTATCTTCAGGATACTCAAAAGTCAAATTTATCTCATCTGAATAAACTTTCGGTTTATAATCCTTCAGAGTATATGATCCTGGACCATTCAACAAAAAGGAATCTGGAAATCACTTATACTTTGCAGGAAGGTACCCGGGAAGGTTCTTTAATTTCTATTTTAGATAAAACAGAAACTGCTATGGGTGGAAGACTACTCAAAAAGTGGATATCCGCACCGTTAAGAAATCTTGAACCTATTTTACAAAGACAAATAAGTGTTGAAGAGCTTTATAAAGAAAAGAAATTCAGAAAGGATTTAATTGATCATTTAAAAGAAATCGGTGATTTAGAAAGATTGATATCAAGGGTAAGTACCGGAAGGGCAACTCCGCGGGAATTGATTGCGATTAAAACTTCATTAAAGAAATTACCCTTCATAAAGGAAATTCTCAAAACATTTAAAGTCAATACAATCAAACAAATTGAAGCTTCACTAGAACCCCTGAATAATATTGTTGAAAAAATTGATGAAGCAATTGTTGATAATCCCCCGAACCAGATAACCGATGGCGGAATTATAAGAAGCGGATTCAGTCCTGAGCTTGATGAGCTGCGCGATATTGCAATTCACGGTAAGGAATGGATTGCCAATCTTCAAAAAAGTGAGCGCGAGAAAACAGGAATAGCTTCACTTAAAGTAAATTTTAACAAAGTGTTTGGTTATTATATTGATATCAGTAATGCACATAAAAACAAAGTGCCCGAATCTTATATTCGTAAGCAAACCCTGGTAAATTCTGAAAGATATATTACACCTGAATTAAAAATCTACGAGGATAAAATTCTAAACGCTGAAGAAAAAATTGGCGATTTAGAGTATCAGCTTTTTAATGAAATCCGTTCCTTAGTTGCACAGCAGACCGAAGCCATACAGAACAATGCAAAACTGATTGCAATGCTGGATTGCTTTATTTCGTTTGCTGAATGTGCCGCACAGTATAAATATGTAAAACCGGAATTATCACTTGGAGATGAAATTGAGATCGTTGATTGTAGGCATCCTGTTGTAGAAAGAATTCTGCCGCCCGGTGAAAAGTTTACTCCTAATAATTGTAAGCTTAATAATTCAGATCATCAGATTATTATTCTTACCGGACCGAACATGGCAGGCAAATCAGTTTATCTCCGGCAAATT
>DATHSU010000481.1:0-8847 GCA_035463895.1 Ignavibacteriaceae bacterium
TTGAAAGCTGCTGTGTAATTGTGCTCGCACCTTCCGTAAATGAGAGAGAAAAAATATTTTTGATCATTGCCTTTATAAACCGCTGCACGTCAACACCCCAATGATCATAAAACCTGCGGTCTTCAGTAGCAATAAGTGCCTCAATTAAATGCTGCGGTAAACTATCGATAGAAGTTTCAATACGATTTTCAATAAAAAACTGACCTATCAACTCCCCATCTGCAGAAAAGACTTTACTAGCTAAAACGGGGCGAGGGTTTTCAAGTTCCTCAAGTGATGGCAGTCCACTTATGATATAAATCATAAGGATCAGGAAGATTGCAAATATAATAGAAAGCACAGTCCATAATCTTTTGCTGATCTTTTTACTTTTATTTTTTTTCTTATTGGAAAAACTTTTAAAGTATTCTTTATAATCTGAATCAGAATATTTCTTTTTAGCCATTTAATACCATTCAACTATTTCAAATTTTGAATCTGTATACTTACCATAGCAGGGATTATCAAGCCATGAACCGAGGTTAATATAAGCACCGTTCCTAAAATTTATAAAAAGCCTTTTATGTAAATGACCGAACAAAACATAATCATAACCGTCATCAATTTTTTGCTTTGCTGATTCAAGTAAACCATCACCTTCACCATAATCTTTTGAAGAGGTGTATTCCCTGCTTGATTTACTTGTTCCGCTGGCAAGTGCTACTCCAAGATCCGGATGAATTATGGAATAAGCTTTTTGTAAAAATCTGTTTCTTAATATCGATTTAAGAATTTTATAACCATTGTCGTTTTGAACAAGACCGTCACCGTGCCCAATAAAAAACTTTTTACCATTCAATATAAATTCAGACGGTTCAGGATGCATAATTGCACCAATTTCCTTTCTAAAAAAATCGCGGTGCAGAAAATCGTGATTACCGATAAAATAGTGAAGTTTAATACCCGCTTCGGTAATATCCTGCAGCGCAGTTAAAGTCCGAAAAAAACCTTTCTGATAGACTCTTTTATACTCAAACCAGTAGTCAAAAAGATCACCAACAATAAATAATTCGTCGCAGTTATCTTTGGCAAAAGTAAAAAATTTTACAAGCAGTCTTTCTTTGACCTTTTCTTCTTCTTTTGACTGAAGCCCGAGATGAATATCGGATATGAACAGATAAGTTTTACTCACATTAAACAGATTTTATTGATAGGAAAAATTAAGCATTCGATTACATAAATGAAACAACATTTAGAGGAGTATCCAATTCTATTTTTAGATCTCAGAGATTTCAGAAAACCCCGGAGCTACTGAAGTATTTATAAATTTTTGAAACTGGCTAATAACCAGTTTAATGGATCGGGAATTAATTTTATCGGTTTTTTTAACAATTCAAACTCCAGTTTTTGATTTCGTGAGTTTATGTATGAATGGACCATTTCTTCAGACTTGTCCGCGTAAATTACTTTGAATTCAATCGGAAAATGATATTCATTATATCCGGATTGGATTTGATTGGCATTCATTCTCAAATAAAATGTCTCACCTTTTTCGATAACATCATAAGAATATTCAACTTCAATCTGATCATTACCAGTAAAAAGCCATTGATCAAAAAATTTGTTCAAATCTTTTCCTGAAGCCAGTTCACAAACATTTTTAAAGTCATAAACCGATGCATAGGAGTATTTGAAATCTTCAAAATATTTTCTGAGAATATCAAAAAAAATAGTATCTCCAAACTCATATCTTAACATATGAAGCACCCAAGCACCTTTATCATAAACCTGAGATCCAAAAAGATTATCAGGTGAGTATAAAGTACCGGCAAAATTTTCATCAAATTTGCTTAACATAAAAGATCGCAAAGCATCCCTGCCGAATTTATACTCATTGTATAGCGCTTCTGAATAAGTAGCAAAACCCTCGCTGAGCCAAATGTCATCCCAGCTTTTTATTCCTACAGCATTTCCCCACCACTGATGAGCCAGTTCGTGCGCATAAATATCACGGAAAAAATTATTACCGCTGACAAAAGAATAACCGATACCAGTTATGGTCTGATGCTCCATTGCACCAAAGTTCCACAAGAATTCTGCAACACCATACTTTTCCTTCATAAAAGGATATTCACCAAAAGTATCAGAATAGTAATTTAACATATCATTATGAACGGCAAAGTCTTTCCTGGCATTTTCAACATGTTCAGGCATTACATAGTATTCAACTGAAAGAGTATCAGAATTATATATCCATTCATCTGTAAAATATTCATAAGGTGCTGAGTACAGTGCAATGAGATAGGTTGATATAGGATAGAGTGTTTTCCAATAAAAAGTTTTATGTGTTTCATCTTCAACTATATCTTTTAGCTTACCGTTTGAAACAGAGATATTCTCTTTCGTGTTGCGTATTCTCATTTCAAGCATCGCTTTATCGGAAGGGATATCATTACAAGGAAACCACGATGATGCATATTCCGGCTGGTTTAACGTATAAACTAATGGTTGTTTGTTCACTTCACCGAATACAAATCCGTATGGACCAAATGATTTTGGTTTTCCTTCGTATTTAATTTTTAACTTAAAGGTATCCGGAATTGTTTCTGTAATATTTATAGATAAACTATTTTTTTTATGAGTATAGTTATGTTTTGAATTATTAAGAATAAGTTCTGTTATGGTTAGAGCATCATTAAAATTTAAATCTAAAGAAACCAGGGAGTTATCGGTGATCAGTCCTGTAATCTCAATCTGAGCATTTAATATCTTTATATCTGAGGAAATATCAATAAATAAATCATACTTGATAATGTCTATTTTATATTGATTTTCCGAAATATAGCCATCTTTAAGCCTATGTGGGTATGAAGATGATGTTAAACCAATAATAAAAAGAAGTACCAGGCAATTAAAGCATTGGGCAATCTTTCTCAATGATCGAACCTTCTAGATTAGCAATAATTAAATGTTAATAATTATTTAATAAAAATTTTTATGACTTAAATCAATTTAAGCAGTTTACAGATTGCCAATCAATTTCTAATTCAATATATTTTGCTTCAAATTAAGAGAGAAGTTGTTATGAGTACACCGGGTTCATCAATATTAAGAGATACTGTAACTGTTGTTCTTGCCGGCGGTCAGGGAGAAAGACTATATCCACTTACGGCAGTCAGAAGCAAACCATCGGTCCCATTCGGTGGAAAATACAGAATAATTGATTTCACACTTTCGAATTGTCTAAACTCAGGCTTAAGAAGGATATATGTTTTAACTCAATATAAATCCGATTCATTAAATATGCACTTGCTCGAAGCATGGAGTATATTTAATCCGGCATTGGGTGAGTTCATTTATTCAGTTCCACCGCAAAGAAAACTTAACAACGATTGGTATCTTGGCACTGCTAATGCAATTTATCAGAATCTTAATCTGCTTTCAGATAAAAAAGCAAAGTGGGTTTTAATTCTCGGTGGTGATCATATTTATAAAATGGACTACCTGAAGTTTATTCAGAATCATCTGAATACTAATGCTGATCTTTCAATTTCCTGTATCGAAATTCCAAGAGACGGTGCAAACAGATTTGGTATAGTGGGTGTTGATGAAAATAACAAAGTAACATCCTTTGTAGAAAAACCTGATAATCCGCCGCAAATACCCGGAAGGAAAGGTTTCTGCTTCGTTAATATGGGTATTTATGTTTTCAATGCTTCAGTTCTTCGTGAAGTGCTCCTTGAAATGGAAGCTAAAAGAATTAAAGCAAATGATTTTGGTCAGGATGTTATTCCTTATATGGTTAAATCCAATGCAAGTATTTTTGCTTACAAGTTTGAAGATGAAAATAAAAAGAATCAGCCGTACTGGAGAGATATAGGAACACTAGACAGTTATTTCGCATCAACGATGGACCTTATAAGTGTATCCCCGGAATTCAATATGTATGATCTTGATTGGCCTATAAGAACTTATCCTTATCAGTATCCTCCGGGTAAAACAGTTTCACACGAAGGTGAACGAGTTGGTAGAACCTTGAACTCCTTAATCTGCGACGGTTGCGTGGTATCAGGAGGTCTTGTTGAAAGATCTGTGCTCGGGCCTAATGTTAGAGTTAACAGTTTTTCATATATAACGGACTCTATTATTCTTAACAGCTGCAACATCGGAAGACATGCAAGAATTCGTAGAGCAATAATTGATAAAAATGTGAATATACCTGAAGGATATGAAATCGGTTTTGATCTTGAAGGTGATAAGAAGAAATTTACGGTAACTGAAACGGGTATTGTAGTTATACCTAAAAACGCTATTCTGCCGGAATAGATTTTATCTGAATTCAGATGTTATTAGATTCTCTCGGTAATTTCTAAAAGTAATTTAATTATGAATGAAGAGCTGAGAGATAAATTAGAAAATCTTCCTGCCAAACCGGGCGTGTATCAGTTTGTGAATAAAGCCGGTAAAGTTATTTATGTTGGAAAAGCAAAAAATCTCCGCAGCCGTGTAAGGTCTTACTTTCAGAAAAATATAACATCCCCCAAAACTATCGCATTAGTGCAGAAAGTAATTGACTTTCAGCTAGTAGTTACTGACAGCGATGTTGAAGCGTTAATGCTGGAAAATAACCTCATAAAAGAACTCAAACCCCGATATAATATAAATCTTAAAGATGATAAGTCTTATCCATTCATTAAAGTAACAAACGAATTATTTCCACAGGTTTATCCGACACGAAGAATTATTAAAGACGGTTCAAAATATTTTGGCCCTTATACAGATGTAAGAAGCATGAAAGCTTCTTTAAGAATGATTAACCAGATATTCAAAATCAGAAGCTGTAAACTGGATATCACTGATAAAGCTATTGAGCAGAAAAAATTTAAAGTTTGTTTGGATTACCACATAAAAAAATGCGATGGACCCTGTGAAGGCTTAACAACAGCTAAAGAATATAATGATATGGTATCCGAAGTAATTAAGTTGTTGAAAGGCAGAACTGATGACTTGATCAAAGATCTTAATAAAAAAATGAGTAGCGCAGTTGAAAAACTTGAATATGAAAAAGCTGCAGAGATCAGAGATAAGATTGAACAACTGAAAAGTATTTCCTTAAAGCAAAAAGTTGTAAGTGATGATTTTGAAGACAGAGATGTATTTGCTGTTGCTCATGAAGGAAAAGATTCCTCCTGCTCTGTGTTCAATATTAGAAACGGAAAACTGATCGGCAAAAAACAGCTTAAGCTTTCTATTGAAGCCGATGAGGAATTGCCTAATATATATTCCGCAGCAATAAAGTTCTACTATGATGAACTTACCGAAATTCCGAAGGAAATTATTTTAGAATCAGAACCAACAGATTCAGATATTCTTTTGGAATGGTTAAACTTTCGTTCTGACAGAAAAGTTAAATTTCATATTCCTCAACGTGGCGACTTAAAGTCGTTAGTTAAGATGTGCAAGGAAAATGCAATACTGCAGCTTAAAGAGATACACTTACAAAAAATGAAAAACCAGGGCAGCATACCATATTCTGTTGCAGCACTTCAGAGAGATTTAAGATTAAAAAATATTCCAAAAAAAATTGAGTGTTTTGATATTTCCAACTTACAGGGGAGTGATACAGTTGCAAGTATGGTCGTATTCGAAGACGGCAAACCGAAAAAAAGTTTATACAGAAAATTTTTAATTAAAAGTGTGAATGGTCCTGATGATTTTTTAAGCATGCGTGAAGTAGTTGAAAGACGATATGCTAATCTTATCGAGATGAATGAAAATATTCCAGATCTTATTGTTGTTGACGGCGGTAAAGGTCAACTTTCAAGTGCTGTGGAAGTTCTAGATAGCTTAGGAATACAAAATTATAATATAATTGGATTAGCTAAACGATTGGAAGAAGTTTTTTTACCCGGAAAATCTGATCCTGAATTAATTCCAAAAACGTCATCAGGTCTTAAGTTATTACAGCAGATTAGAGATGAAGCACACCGTTTTGCAATTACGTTCCACCGTAGCAGAAGAAGTAAAAGAATCATTAAAAGTGAATTGACAGATATTAAAGGTATCGGCCCGGAAACAGCTAAGATATTATTAACCGAACTGGGTAGTGTTGAAGCAATAAAGAACTCTGATATCCAAAAACTATTTGATATTGTTGGAAAGCAGAAAGCTGAACTATTGATTGAATATTTTAATGAACAAAATAAAAACTCTAACACATCTCCCCTTCATGAATAAATTTATCTCAATTCTTAGGAACTACTTTCTTTCCTGCAATCATTACAACTGCAATTAATAAACCGAAAATAACTACTATTGAAATGTAAGGCGATAATCCAAAAGCAGTAGGAATATCACCAATCAACATAGTTACTATTCCGATAAGTATGGCATAAGGAAGCTGTGTCCTTACATGTTCAATATGGTCGCAGCCGGAAGCCATCGAACTTAAAATAGTAGTATCTGAAATCGGTGAACAATGGTCCCCCCAAACACATCCTGTTAGTACAGAACTAATAACCCCGTGAAGAATTAAAGTGCTTTCTGCAGTTGTCAAATCATTAACATCCGAAACAGATGCTGCTAAAGGAATGACTATGGGAAACATAATAGCCATTGTTCCCCAACTTGTTCCGGTTGAAAAGCTTATAAGACCGCATACTATAAAAACAATAACTGGTAAGTAATAAGGACTGATTGAATCACTGATAAGACTAATTATATAATCTGCTGTTTTAATATCCTGAGTTACAGATCCGATTGCCCATGCAAGAGTTAATATAAGAACAGCAAGGAACATTGATCTCAACCCAAGAAACCAGGCATCCAGTGTTTCTCTTAGGTTCATTATTTTTTGAGACAATATCATAATACCGGATACAACACAAGCTGCTGTTGATGACCATAATAAAGCAAGGTAAGCGTCTGATCCTGCAATAATATCCTGTACCGAGTAATCTTGCACACCATTTTCTGATAGTGTATCCAGACCGGTTAAAATCAAGCCGGCAATCGAACCAAAAATTAAAACGAGTATGGGAATTATTCCATTATACCATTTAGCTTTTTCTTCATTACCAAACAATTCGTGAGATGCTGTCAAATCAGTGGATGTAATTCCGAGTTTAGTCTTATCATTATCAGCTAAGGCATCTCTTTCAGCTTTTAGCATAGGACCGAAATCTCTTTGAGTATAACTTAAAAAGAAAACAAAAAATATTAATGCTATTGGATAAAATCGGTAAGGTATTGTTTCAATGAAAACACTGTACGCATTTTCAGTAGATCCAATTGTTATTAAACCCTCCTGTATAAGTCCAACTTCAAAACCGATCCAGGAACTGATTATAAAAATACTAGCAATAGGGGCAGCAGTAGCATCAACAACAAATGCAAGTTTAGCGCGTGAAATTTTCAGGTTATCTGTAACCGGTTTCATCAGGTTACCGACTACTAATGTATTTGCGTAATCATCAAAGAAAATTATTATACCTGATAACCAGGTTGATATGAGACCTGACCTTCTGCTCTTAGCGAATTTTTTAAGAACATTGGCTATACCTCTTGTGCCGCCGCTTTTAGATATTAAACCAATAACCCCACCAAACATTAAGGTAAAAACAATTACCTGCATGTGTGATTTATCTATAAGAGCATTGATTATATAAACATCTGCCAGTCTTAGAAATGCTGAGAGAGGATCATATCCGTAAATAAAAAAAGCTCCGGTAAAAATTCCGATAAGTAGTGATAAAAGAACCTGTCTAAAAATCAAAGCTAAAAGAATTGCCAGTGCTGGAGGTAATATACTTAGCAGCCCCGGAAGAACTCGTGTGGTACCTATTTCCTGATTTTGTGTTTTATTGAAGAGAGTAAACACACCTGTTGACTGAACTGAAACTAATGTATCAAATTTTCCGTTTTCAATAACTACAGTAAAGTCATAAGAAGATTCAGAATTGAAAAACTTTAGTGATAAATTTTCCAGGGAATCAGGAAAATCTTTACCGGTCAGCCCGAATTCAATATCTTTCAGAATTATTGAAGGATATTCAACACTTTGTGAATAAGCATTAAAGCTAAATAACAAAAAAAGAAAAATGGTGATAATTAGCTGTTTCAATATTTTCTGGATTTATTTCTGAAAATATATTCAAGTCACGCAAGTGAATATAATTCGACTGGTTCAAAAATCAAAAATAAATGTTATATTTTGCATGTATTAATTACAAATCTTATGCGATACTTTTTATTTAAAATAATATTAATTACAGCAATAGTTGTTTTAATTTCTGGCTGCGGTAAACAAAAACCTCAACCGTATGAATTTAATGGAAAGGAATTAAGCCGACTTACAAATGCATTTCTTAATGGGGATAGTGCTTCTGTTTCACTCATTGGTTTTCTTTTTAATGCTGTTGATCCGAAACTGATTGAGGTAAATGAATTATTAATTGACAGCATTACAATGGATATTAACACAAAATTCTATTACTTAATTCTGGAAGCACGTAATCCGGCATTTAATCTCTATGCCGTAATTGATAATAAAATGGATGTGTTACTAAAGGATAATTCCCTTAATGGAAATTTAGCTTCACAGTTTCAAAATATTAACAACAGACTTTTTCAAATAATTCAGGAATCCTTTACAGCTAAAGATACCTTTAAAATTCAACGGACATCTTTCTATGAATTTCATAACTCATCTGTAAATCTCTCATTCAGAACTATTACAGCATTCAATTTTGGAAAATCAACCATTACCTCAACGATAAATGAATTTGACAATGAGAAAATCAGGCAAAGTTTTTCTGTCATAAATACACCACAATTTAAATTTGAAAAAGATGAGTTTTTATTTGATTC
>DATHSU010000482.1:0-3788 GCA_035463895.1 Ignavibacteriaceae bacterium
GTTCTTTCCTCTGCAGGTGATACAAATCGTTCACGCATGGCTATGGAGGCATTAAATAAAAACCTTGTTCGACGTGAACAAAAGATAATTCAACTTTTAGATCCGCCGTTCGACAAATCGGATTTGAATCCGGGTTATATAAAAGGCTACGTTCCCGGAGTCAGAGAGAATGGAGGTCAGTACACGCATGCTGCAATCTGGGCAGCTATGGCATTTGCAGCTTTGGGTGATAGTAAACTTGCATGGGAACTGTTTACAATGATTAACCCGATTAACCATACCTCATCTCCAGAGGGTATTAACACTTACAAAGTAGAACCATACGTAATAGCTGCAGACATTTATGCAGTATCACCTCATATCGGACGCGGCGGTTGGACCTGGTACACAGGTTCGGCTGGATGGATGTATCGGCTTATCGTCGAATCATTACTTGGATTGAGACTTGAGGTTGATAAACTTCATATTAAACCTTGCATTCCAGGTGATTGGGAAACATATAAAGTGCATTATCGTTATCGTGAAACAACGTATCACATCACAGTTTATCAAACACAAAGCGATAATGATGATATGATTATAACAGTCGATGGAGTTCAGAATGTTGAAAAAATTATTCCTCTTGTTGATGACCGTCAGGAACATCACGTAGAAGTCAGAATTCGATTACCCGACTAATTAATTACTGGTTTATTGGAAGTTCTGTTTTTAATTTAAATAATATTTCTTTCTGTTGAACGGATTTTCTTAAAGATGTAATCCCTTTTTCAATCTTTTGAACTATTGAACCTGAAAGGTTAATTAATATATTGTAGTTGTAAAATATTTATCTGGTGATAATATGAGATTTATTAATTATTTTCAAAAGAAGGAGTAGTTATGAGTACCCACATTAACGAAGGCGCTGTAAAAATCATCGAAATTATTGGTATTTCTTCAAAAAGTTTTGATGATGCAATCGTTCAAGCATTAAAAAAAGCATCAAAATCCTTAAAAGGAATAACCGGGTTTGAAGTAATTAAACATATGGCAAGGGTTAAAGATGGTAAGATAATGCAATATAAAGTCAATCTTAAACTTGCTTTTCCTGTTGAATAAATAATAATAGAAAGGAACTGGTATGTCACTACAAGTTAAATACAGTCCTGTTCTGGCTTTAGCCAAAGAATTAAATGTACAGGGACTGGATGTTAAAGAAGACGCCGGTAAATTAAAATTATCCGGCACCGTTATTACGCAGTATGAAAAAAATATTATATGGGATAAAATAAAAGAGATCGGGGGTGAAGGACAAACAGAAGTAGGTGCGGATATTAAAGTTTCAAATACCGGATACTACCATTTGCACACAGTTGAAAGTGGTGAGAGCCTGAGTAAAATAGCAAAGCATTATTATAAAGATGCGAATAGTTATATGAAGATATTTGAAGCAAATAAAGATCAGCTTACAAATCCGGATATGATTAAGGCAGGGCAAAAATTAAAAATCCCAAATCCTTAATTAGTATTCCGTTTAAATTTTGACTCACTTAACGCTGTTAAAAAGCATATGGTATAATTATAAAATCAGTAGTGGCACGAGTAGGATGAAATAAGAATAGCAGAATATTTGAACCGGAAAAAGTATTCTAAGACACGTTGTAATTTTTATGCGCTGCTGCTGATTTTTTTTATTTTCTCTTCTCTCTAAACTTTATCTTAAGAAAAAACTATTTTACTTGTCGCTCCAATTCGTGCCATCCATAAGATTATTACGTAACTTCTGTAAAATACAAGAAAAAATTTTATGTGTGAACAACTACCGGAATAAAATTTTAATAATCTCATTATAAGGATGTAGTTCTTTTTTCGTCCTGTTGGGCTATTTTATTGAAGCGGCTGATTAAATAGGTTCTTATGGGAAAACTATTCTAATTTAATGAAAGGAAATACAATGAAAGCAGTAGTAGGGTTTCTAACACTCTTAATGGTATTCGCATTTAGCATAAGCGCAAATGCAGATGGAAAAGACAAAATAAAAAGCTATTTCAGCAAAACAGCTATCAAAGTAAACACAACTGAACTAGCATCTGAGAAACGTGAAATACTAAACGAATCATTTCAGAATATGTTAAATGTAATTGAAAAGGTTCAAAATTCAGGACTCATTAACAATGAAGACCAGGCAGGTATTGATCATTTCAAGGCAGCTCTGCAGGAAAAGCAGGATGAACTTAATGGTACTAATGGTTTTGAGCGAGTACCTGATGCGCAGCTAAACGCTTTCTCTAATTATATGGTTCAGGATATGGAACAGGCGTCGATAACAATTAGTCTTCTTGCCCTGGTTGTTATTGCCATCCTGCTCGTGGTCTTTGTATTTTAGTATTGAATCTAGTCTATATGCGAATGCTAAATCCGCATAATCATTTAGTCTGGAGTACCCGGTACGCTATACTCTTTGTGAGCATTGGTTATGCGATGCTCACTGTCTTTTTATCTTCGTGCAGCGCTGATCTTACGGTTCACCGTGAAAAACGATTGGCAAAGTTGAGTTCATTCGATACAAAGTACTCGATAATATTCCTTATTCATGGAGATAATAACTATCTATATCATGACAGCAGCGGTAATAGCTATAGAGCTAATGAAGAGGCTCTTGCCGCAGCAAGAAGAGTTGCGGAAGAAAATTCTCAGGCAGAGGTATTCATCTTTCACCAAAAACCCGCCAGCAATTTCCTTTTCTTTTTTCCAATTAAGGATGGAGAATATTTCTATTACCGTAACGGCATGTTAATAGAGAACGACAGTTATTGGCGGAATCAGGAACAGGCAAATATTGATTTTGAAATTGATTTATATGATCAGCTGCGTTTGATCAATCATAGCAATCTTATAAGAATGTTCGTATATCTTGGTCACGAAATTCCGGAAATAGATGGTGTAGGATACGATTTATCGTATCCGGACAGAACATTTACAGTTGATAACATTGCTCACGGTTTAAAAAACTTTACTTCTGATTCAGCAAAATTTGATCTTCTAATTCTCTCCACTTGTTATGGCGGAACACCGTATACTATAGGAAAGCTTGGAGCATTCACAAATACTATTATCGCTTCTCCTGAAAATCTGCATTTATCATACTTCGATCTTAGTGCCTTAGAGCGGCTGGATATGACCTTAATGGATGGTGATGTTCCGGCATTTGCAATAAAAGTCGCACAACAGTCTTTTGATAAGTTGACAAGCGATCTCCAGACTGAAGTCAGTGTTGCTGTATACGATATAAAAAGTGTTCAAAAATATTTAAACTCCGTTAATAATGAATACAATAATAAATTGATTAGATTGAAAGACAAGACACAATCAAGCCTGGCAGCTATGGAGCGCTGCGATTGTGCCGACGTTCCAGCTTACCAACGATCAACAATCAGTGAAGGGGTTGAAGTTTTTTACCGTGCTGCCCGTTTCGGAAGATTAAAAAACAAAGAGAGTCATTCCGGCTGGGAATGCTGGAAGTAGTTTTGAGAAGATTTAAGGTTAGTAGCATCAAATTATTTCCGGAATTAAATATTCTAACCGATGAACAAGACTTAAAAATGTAGTCCCTTTTTCATCCCAAAGAGCGATTGCTTTTTAATTGCAACTAGTATACATAGTGCACCATAATATCCGTTTTATATGAATACCGAAGCGTCAATAAATCATGCAGAGGATGAACGGCTTATGCATATTATGGTGAAAACCGGTTTTGATAACGACTCGACCTTAATTTTTGAAAGCTTACAAACTTTATACAGGGAAGT
>DATHSU010000483.1:0-12965 GCA_035463895.1 Ignavibacteriaceae bacterium
TATTTGGAATACGAAAATGATGATTGATTAGGGCAACAAAGTTTACTATTTTTGCTCTCCACAATTTTGAAAGAAGTATTGGAATTATTGTAACAAAATTGTAACAAAAGTTTTTAAAAAGTTCTTTATTTAGTGTGTAGGTGGTATTGTAAAGTTGCGATTTTGAAGCATTTTCGAATGCCGAAGTGGCGGAATTGGTAGACGCGCTGGACTCAAAATCCAGTATGGCTCACCCCATGTGCCGGTTCGAGTCCGGCCTTCGGTACAAAAAAAACGAATGAGATTATGCTCTCATTCGTTTTTCTTTAAGCAGACCAACTTCTTTTAAGGTTTGAGAAGAGTAAGCTGTAAAAAACTAAGCTTCTTTATTGTACTCTTCAACAGCCATTTTTTCTAATGACTCTTTCATTTCTTTTGTAAGAATAACTCTGTCATAAAATTTTCCATCCTTCCCTTTTTCATCAGGAGAAGAAACGAATAATCCGTTGGATCCATTTATCAATTTGAATCCCTTTATTATTATTCCCTCCGATGTTTCAATATCAAAGAAGGCTGCTGTTTTACTGCTTGAGTTGTCAAGCTTGTTCATTCGATAGATTTTCATCTATACCTCCGATAGTTTTGTTATTGAATAAGTAGAACGACCCATAAATATCTATTTGACAGGATAATTGAAGGGATTGCACCTCCAGTTAACTATCAATTAATAATGATCTTTATTAAGATAAAAAACATCAGGATTAAGTCAAATGAATTGATCATTATTTTTATTAAAATTTCAAGAATTAATACAATCTGGTTTACTAAAACTTAAGATAAGTAACCAAAAAGTATTTCAGTTAATATTAAAAAGTGCTAAGTTTGGGCTAAATTTTTTCAATATGAATTTAGATTACAAAAATATTTTCGCAATAATAATTGTCAGCTCGTTAATCGGTTTTTTATATAATGCGTTAAATCCTAAAAGCATTCCGCTTATAAAGGAAGAGCGTATTCTGGTTTTCGAGGAAGAACAATCAGAAATTACTGATCCTGATTTGAATGATATTCCCGTTACAGAAAAGAATGTTATGGACGATGAAATTATCGTTCCAAAAGATGGGAACATCATTAAAGAAGAAATTCATGATGTTGCTACTGAGTTTACCAAGCCTGTTGCTATAAGATTATCAAGAGCATACCAGTTATATAATCAAGGAGTAATATTTATCGATTCCCGCTCTAAAGAGGAATATGCTGACGGACATATAAAAGGAGCCATTAACATTCCTTTTTATGAATCTGAAAAGTATGAGGATGTTTTAAATAAGATAGATAAGAACGAAGTTATTGTTACTTATTGCAGCGGTGAAGATTGTGATACAAGTATTCTGCACGGTGATGAACTCTTTGAGAAAAGTTATAAAAGAGTTTATATATTCCATGGCGGCTGGGATGATTGGCTGGAAACCGGATATCCTGTAGAATCAAAATGATAATTTCTAATAGATGAAAAAATTATTATCAAACAGCTATTTATTATTTTTCTTTAGAGTTGTACTCGGATTTATATTTATTTATGCGGGTGCTGAAAAAATTTCTGATCCTGCAGGATTTTCAACTTCTATTTCAAATTATAAATTACTTCCGCTGTACACAGTAAATTTCTTTGCCATTACAATGCCCTGGATTGAAATTATCGCAGGTATTCTGCTCGTTTTTGGAATAGCAGTAAAAGAAAATGCTTTAATTATAAATGCAATGCTGATTGTTTTTTTAATTGCAATCAGTATCAGTTTAGCCAGAGGTCTTAGTATCGACTGCGGATGTTTCGGAAAGGGTAATCAGATAGGTGTTCAAAAACTTATTGAAAACACATTGATGTTTTTAGCAGGATCTCTTCTTATGATATATGATTCAAAAATATTCGCGCTGAAAGTTGCTCATTCGGAATGATTCTTAGAGACCATATTTATTGTGTCTCTTAATACTCCTAGTGATCGCTGACTTAACAAATCAATTTTTATCAAACCTAAATCTTCGATGGCATACATATCAGGTTGAGTGATTATCAATCCAAGCCCTTTATTCTTTGCATACTCAAGTGCACAATAGTCTGTAACTTTAGAAGGAGTGATTACAATTCCGCCCGGATGAATACTAAGGTGTCGAGGAAAATTAGCTAATCTGGTTGCATACCGAACAATACTTTTCCACGGTTCAATATTGAAATTAATATTTTTTGCTTCAGGAAATATTTTTGCAACATCAGGAAGATTGGAAGCATCTGTCCATGGAATGAATTTAGAATATTTTGAAATTTCTCTGTCAGATATTCCGAATGCTTTTACAGTTTCTCGGAAAGCTGATCTTGCTTTAAAGGTAACGTGAGTTGAAATCATTGCAACATGTTCATAACCATATCTTTCAAAAATGAAACGAACTATTTCATCACGTTCTTTCCAGGAAAAATCTATGTCAACATCCGGAGGATTGCTTCTGGCTTTATTCAAAAATCTTTCGAAGTATAAATTATGTTTGATAGGATCGACTTGGGTTAAATCCAGAAGATATGCCACAATACTGTTAGCTGCAGAACCACGTCCGATAGTCATCATTCCCCGTCTCTTTGCTTCTCTAACAATTTCCCACACAATCAGAAAGTAATCATTAAAACTGAGTTCATCTATTACACTCAACTCGTATTCAAGTCTCTTTAAAATTTTATCCGTTATTTTATCATATTTTTTATGCAGTCCATCATAACTTAGTTTTGCCAAATAATCACTTGAAGACTCATTTACCGGAAGCGGAAATTTAGGATATTTATACTCACCAATTCTGAGATCGACATTACATTGTGAAGCTATGTAATCCGAGTTGCTTAGAGCATCAGGAATGGATCTGTAAAGTTTGTTTAATAATTCCGGATCTTTAAAGTAAGACTCTTCATCTGCAGTATCCCGAAATTCAAGGTCATCTAAAGCTTTATTAAGATCAATTGCTCTTACCAGTTTATGCAGTTCATAATCTTCTTCTGTTAAGAAATATACGGGATTAGTTGCAACATATTTAATTCCGTTTTCAAGACAATAATTATAAAGTTCTCTGGTCTTCTTCTTCTTATTTTTTGTTGAGATGATTTCAGCAAATAAATTTTTATGAATGGTGATGCACTTAAGCAAATCAATGGAGTTCGTAATGGTGAAAATATTTTCTTTATATTCATTAAGGGTTTTTATCAGTGAGAAGTCATCATTCAGTTTTCGCATCGTAATTATTTTACATAGTTCATTGTAACCCGCTAAATTTTTTGCTAGCAGAACAGCATAGTTATTATCATTCTTTGCATCAGTAATTAAGGTACCTAAAATAGGTTTAACATTTTCTTTTTTGGCTTTTTTATAGAATGGAATCAATCCATACATTCCATTTGTATCGGTGAGCGCAATTGATGTGAGATTGAATTTCTTTGCCGTCCGGATTAAATCATCCGGTTTAACTGTGCCGTAAAAAAGGCTATAATAGGAATGTACATTTAGTGGTACCATAACAACGGCAGGAATTTATAAAACTATAATAAGAAATTAAATAAAAGAAATCAGTTTTAATGCTCTAATGCTTTATCAGCTATATCTTTGCGGTAATAAATTCCATCAAAATGGATTTTACTCATAGCACTGTATGCTTTTTTCTTAGCAGCTTTCAGATTACCGACTTCTGAAATTGCAGTTACACCAAGAACTCTTCCACCATCGGTAAAAATATTTGCGCCAATTTGTTTTGTACCTGCGTGAAAAATTACGATATCTTCAGTGATGTTTTCAATGCCGGTAATTTCAATACCCTTTCGGTAAACATCCGGGTAACCTTCTGATGCAGCTACTACGCATACAGAAGCGGCACTTGAAAAGCTCACCGAAGATTTATCCAATTTGCCTGATGCAGCAGAGTATAATAATTTGAGAAAATCACCATCAATTAGTGGAAGAACTACCTGAGTTTCCGGATCACCGAATCTGCAATTAAACTCTACAACATTTACATCATTATCTTTTATCATAAGGCCGGCATAAAGACAACCAATAAACTTTTTTCCTTCAATACCTAATTGTTCAAGTGTAGGACTGATAACCTTATCTGCAACTATATTCAGTATTTCTTCTGTTACGATCGGAGCTGGAGAATAAGCACCCATACCTCCTGTGTTTTTTCCCGAATCCCCCTCCCCGATTCTTTTATGATCCTGAGATGATGGAAGAAGTAAAAAATCCTTTCCGTCTGTTATTGCAAATATCGAGGCTTCTTCTCCAACCAAAAAATCTTCAATTATTAATTTACTTCCGGATTCACCGAAAACTTTATCTACAAAAATCTGAATAAGTGCCTCACCTGCTTGTTCAAAATTCTCACAAATAATAACCCCCTTACCTGCAGCTAATCCATCAGCTTTGATAACGATTGGATAGTTAACTGTTTTCAAATAATCCGAGGCTACTTCAAATTGATTTGAATCAAATTCTTTGTATCCTGCAGTTGGCACACCGGCTTTGAACATAATTTCTTTTGCGAAGGATTTACTTGCTTCAATCATCGCTGCGGCTGCGTCCGGTCCAAAAACTTTAAACCCGGATTTCCGTAGCGAGTCTGAAAGCCCGTCAACAAGAGGTTGTTCGGGACCAATAACAACAAGATCGATGGATTTTTCCTTGCAGAATTTAACGACTTCATCATGATCAGCAATATTTATGCTTATATTTTCGCTAACAGAGGATGTTCCCGGATTACCCGGTATGCAGTAAAGTTTTTTAAATGACTTGCTCTGACTTATTTTCCAGGCAAGCGTATGTTCTCTTCCGCCTGATCCAATGACTAAAACAGTAAACATTATATTGGTCTCAGTTTTTGCTGAAATTGTTTCGATAACATTTCAGTTAAATAATCTCTTCGGTATTTCTCAAGCATTGTTTCTTCGGGTTTTGGCAGTTGATTTTTTTTAAATAGATCATAAACTGTTAATAAAGTCTGTTTTATATCAGAAATATTATCCGGTTCACAAATAAATCCTGCGCCATATTCTTCAACCGCAATTTTCGCTGCACCATCCGGTACACAGGCAATAACAGGTTTCTGAGCTCCGACATATTCATATACCTTACCCGGCAGGATTGCATCAATATTTTTTAATCGATCAACCATAAACCACAGCACATCGGCAGATTTTATTTTTGCAATTGAATCATCATGATTTACATATCCAAAATCCTTCACAAACTCCTGAAGATTCAGTTTTCGTACAAGTTTCCTGTTTTCTTTTCCTAGGTAACCAACAAAATGCAATTCAATCTCAGCAGCAATATCTGGTCTTTCTAATGAAAGTTCTTTGAAAGCTTTTAAGAAATACTTAGGCGTATTATATGCCATAAAAATTCCGGAGTACATAATTACCAGTTTATTTTTGGGTTTCGGATGAGCAGGAATTCTTTCAAAGTCTTCAGGATCAAAACCGTGAGACAAAATTACAATATCGTCAAATGAAAGAAAGGGAAAATCTTTTAAAAGTTTTTCTTTGATCCTTCTGTTTGTTACAAGAACTCTGTCAACAGCTTTGAGTGCATTGTATTCTTCCTTTTTGTGCAAGTGCTTATGAACCGGAGTAGGATAGAATGAGAAATAGCTTTCATACCAAAGGTCACGGTAATCTACAAATATTGGAATATCACTTTTCTTTCTTATTTGAGATACATAACTAAAAGCCGAGAAAGGCGGACAAGTAATAAAAATTGCATCAAAATGTTCCTTAGAAATAATTTCAGCAACCTTTTTGTAAGCTTGCTTAGACCAAGAAATTTTATTGTCAGGTATGAAAATGGTTTGACTAATCCTGTTTAAAATTTTCCTAATAAACTCTGATGGCAGTTTTATAGTACCAAACTTAGCAAGCATAGCATTTGGTTCTTTTCCACCAATTCTGATAACCTGTATGTTGAGATCATCGAGTTCTTTTGTTAAAGAATTATCGTGAGCAAAATACCCGACTTCACCAGTTGTAATAACCGTCGGCTGCCAATTAAAGTTTTTTAAGTATTTAACAAACTTAAGAGTCCTTTGAACTCCGCTTAAGCCCATTGGCGGGAAATAGTAAGCAATAACAAGAACTTTAAACATAAAATAATTTTATTTCTGTAAATGATAGTTAGGAGATTCTTGTGTAATTATAACATCGTGAGGATGACTCTCCTTTAAACCAGCTAAAGTTATTTTGACAAACTTACCATACTTCTTTAGTGATTTTATATCTTTTGTACCGCAATAACCCATTGCAGATCTTAAGCCTCCAACCAACTGATAAATAGTATCTTCAAGCGGACCTTTATATGGTACACGACCTTCTACTCCTTCGGGTACTAATTTCTTGAGGTCATCTTCAGCATCCTGAAAATATCTGTCTTTACTCCCTTTTTTCATCGCGCTAATTGAACCCATGCCACGGTACAATTTAAAGCTTCTGCCTTCATAAAGAATTTTTTCTCCGGGACTTTCGTCAACTCCAGCAAACATGCCGCCAATCATAATTGAATCAGCGCCTGCAGCAATAGCTTTAGGAATATCGCCTGTTTGTTTTACTCCGCCATCAGCAATAATAGGAATTCCTCTTTTTTTAGCAGCTCTGTAGGTTTCTGAAATAGCAGTAATCTGAGGGACACCTACTCCTGCTACAACCCTTGTCGTGCATATTGAACCTGGACCGATTCCGACTTTAATGGCATCAACTTTACAATTTAAAAGTTCAGATGCTCCTTCATAAGTCCCTATATTACCAGCAATTAACTGTATATACTTAAATTTATTTCTTATTTCCTTAATAGCTTTAATAACCCCCATTGAATGACCGTGTGCAGTATCAATAACAATTGCATCAGCACCAGCAAGATTAAGTGCTTCAACCCTGTCAATTGAGTCTGTCGTGATCCCAATTGCTGCTCCCACTCTAAGTCTGCCGTGCTCATCTTTACAAGCATGAGGATGCTTTTTCTTTTTCATAATATCTTTGAAGGTAATCAGACCTTTGAGCATTCCGTTCCTATCAACAACGGGTAATTTTTCAATTTTGTGGCGCTGCAGAATTTTTTCTGCTTTTTCTAATGTGGTTCCTAGCGGAGCTGTGATAAGATTCTCTTTTGTCATCAACTCAGATACTTTCAGGCGCTTGTTGGGTTCAAATCTTAAATCTCTGTTAGTTAATATTCCTACAAGTTTATCATTATCATCAATAATAGGAATTCCTGATACCCTGTACTTCTTCATCAAATTAAGTGCATCCCCAATTGTTTTATTGGGAGTGAGAGTAATAGGATTTCTTATCATTCCGCTTTCAGATCTTTTAACTTTATCAACCTCTCCGCATTGTTCTTCAATGGTAAGATTTTTATGAAGAATTCCTATGCCACCCTCCCTGGCGATTGCTATTGCCATTGCAGATTCTGTTACTGTATCCATTGCTGCAGAGACAAGAGGAATATTCAATTTTATATCGGGAGTAAGATGAGTGGAAATATCAACTTCCCTTGGAAGAACGTGTGATTTGCCCGGTACTAAAAGAATATCGTCAAAGGTTATTCCATCTAATAATTTATTTTCTTCAATCATGTTATTCCAACATATTTAATATAAAAAAGACCACCCGAAAGTGGTCTGTTAATTTAATCAAATGCAGGGAAACCTGTTATGTCCTCACCCAAAATAAGGGTGTGCATCTCGTGTGTTCCTTCATAGGTTTTTACTGATTCCAGATTTGCGGCATGTCGCATCACAGGATATTCATCTAATATTCCATTTGCACCAAGAATTTCACGTGACATTCTGGCTATATTCAAAGCTATCTCACAGTTATTCCTCTTAGCCATTGAGACCTGTGTAAACTTAAGAGAGTTATTATCTTTCATTCTGCCAAGTTGAAGGTTAAGAAGCTGAGCTTTTGTTATCTCAGTAAGCATATAAACCAGTTTCTCCTGAGTCATCTGGTAGGCAGCAATAGGTTTACTGAATTGAATACGTGATTTTGCATAGTTTAATGCTGAATCATAACAAGCCATCATAGAGCCAACAACGCCCCAGGCTATTCCATATCTTGCCTGATTCAAACACATTAATGGATTTTTTAATCCTTTAGTTTCAGGCAACAAATTAGCTTCTGGGATTTCCACATTATCAAAAATTAACTCCGATGTAACAGAAGCGCGCAGTGAGTGTTTTCCTTTCATCTCCGGAGCAGTAAATCCTTTTGTACCTTTTTCTAATAGAAATCCTTTTACCACACCATCAAGTTTTGCCCATACAACAGCAACATCGGCAATGGTGCCATTTGTTATCCACATCTTAGCTCCGTTAATTAGGTAACCGCCACTTATTTTTTCAGCCTTTGTAACCATACCACCAGGATTTGAACCATAATCAGGTTCGGTAAGTCCGAAGCAACCGATTTTTTCTGCTTTGGCTAATAAAGGAAGCCAATGATCTTTTTGTTCTTCAGTACCAAAAGCAAAAATCGGATACATAACTAAAGCACTTTGTACAGAAGCAAATGACCTGACACCACTATCTCCTCTTTCAAGTTCCTGCATTATTAACCCATATGCAACGTTGTTTAATTCAGCGCATCCGTATTTCTGAGGAAATGTTGGTCCGAATAATCCCATCTCAGCCATTTTCGGAACTAACTGCATTGGGAATTGAGCTTCCCTGTTATACTTTTCAATTATAGGAATAATTTCATCTGAAACGAATTCACGAACTGAATCGCGTACCATCTTTTCATCATCTGATAGAACTGAATCTATATTATAGTAATCAACACCTGAAAATTTATTCATCTATACTCCATTATTTATTATTTATTTACAAAAATTATTAAAAGAAGGCCTGATAAGCAATTTGAACAACCTAATCAATGAGAAATCTGTTTAGCCTTGCATTATAGCTCAGAAAGCAACATCTTTGCAGCCATATTATGAATCGTTTTAACTATAAATATAAGAATCCGTCAGCAATTGTAATCCTTGCAGGATATTTTTTCTTATTTGGATTTAATATTCTTCATTATCACAAGTATAATGTAATACTGGATTTTTCAAACAGCATTGTAAATACAAATGAACAAAATACCGATGCCGGTCATTTTGTAAATATCGACTTTCAGTGTCCGGTTCATAATATCTATTCATCATTACATAATGTTCTGATAAATAGTTCCGTCGCTGAATCTATTTCGCTGCACACTATTGAGTTCTTTAACCTACAATCTCAACATTTTCATTTTCAAAAAGAGTTATTCCTCTCAAACGCACTAAGAGCACCCCCTGCTTTATTTTCTTAATATTCAGTTTAATTAAATATTTACTTTAAAACTTTATTTAGGAGAATAGAGCCATGCGTAATATTATATCAACGCTAACTGGTATCTTTTTATTGTTATTTCTTTTAGTTAGTTGTTCAGATGACCCCGTAACACCTCAGGAAGATCATTTTGAAGCTGAGGGTATTGTATTTCTTCAGTCAGGCATTAAGATAGCCGAAATATTTAGAGGAGTAACCACTGATACATTATTTGCCCCTGAAGGAGCGTTATCAGCAGGTATTGACGTTAAATTTTATAACTCTAATAAGGAAATGATCGACGCGCCAGACCCTGTTGAACAAAGCTTTGCCTGGCAAATTGATAATCCGGCTTTGGTGGAAGTTTGGCAGCATCCGGGTGAAGAAGGTGGATATGAGTTTCATCTTCGCGGATTAGCTGACGGTACTACTCAAATTGAATTTTTTATTATGCACGAAGGACATGCTGATTTCCGTTCTGGAAAAATAACTGTTGCGGTTGAACACGATACAACAGCACACGGTGAACCAGTAGGATTAAAGCTATATGATGAAGATACTGGAACTTTGCTTGTAACTGTAAAAGAAGATATGTCTGTTGTAGGAACTTTAATTGTTGCTGCCGGCCAAACAACAGATCATATTGAAGTTAAGTTCTTTGATGCAAATGATAGAGAATTTCAGCCTGATGCAACAGATCATTCCATTAATGTTATTTCTGCTAATTCAGGGATCGCATTGATAACCGGTTTGGATCCAGCTGAGCCTTATGCATTCAAGGTACAGGGCATAAGCGCTGGCAGTACAACTTTGAGTATTGAACTTCTTCATAATTCCATGGTTGAAGAAATATTTTCTAACATTCCTGTAATTATTCAATAGACAGATTTAAATTGAAAATATATTCTTACTTAGAAGATCACTCCCGTATAATGGGAGTGATCTTGCTGTTTCTAATTATGAATTCAACCTCAATTTTTTCTTCCGGATTGAAGAATGATCTCACTGGTTTTGTAATAGACTCAGAAACTTCCAAACCAGTTGCTAATGCTGTAATTCAAATTCTAGGTTCAGATTTTTATGCAACTTCAAAAGAGAATGGTTCATTTCAGTTTGTTTCATTAGATGAAAAGCAATATCAACTTAAAATTACTCACATCTCTTACCAGGAGAAATTAATTCAGGTTGATCTTGCTCAGCATAGGACTCAAAATCTTATAGTTTATTTACTGCCACGAGCCATAAACCTATCGCCTGTTATTATAACTGGTGAATCTAAACCAACTTTATTTGATGAAATTAATGAACTTTCAAATGTATTAAAAGGCAAGGAACTGCAGAGGGACTTGAGTTTAACACTAGCATCAACTTTAAAAAATGAAACCGGTTTAGCAATCCGTTCAATGGGTCCCGCACCAGCCAGACCTGTTGTGAGAGGTTTGGGTCAGAATCGGGTGCTCATCAGTGAGGATGGAATTACTTCTTCAGATCTTTCTGCTACCTCACCTGATCATGCTGTATCTCTTGAACCATTCACCGTCGAACGAATTGAAGTTATAAGAGGACCAAAAGTCCTACTTCAAACTCCAACTACTATTGGAGGAGTTGTAAATGTTGTAAGAAATGAAATTCCTGAAGAGATACACAACCAAATTCATGCAAGTATCGGAGGATATGGCGAATCTGCAAACAAAGGATATTTAGGATCAATTGTAACTGAAATACCATTCGAACCGTTTTCGCTAAGGATGGAAATAAGCAGACGAAAAACTTCCGATGTTATAACACCAGTTGGCGAGCTTAATAATTCATACTCAGAAAATTTAAATTACAGTATCGGGTCAAGCTTTATAAAAAATTGGGGATTCATTGGTGCATCATTCAGAAATTTTGAACTCGAATACGGAGTGCCAGGCGGTTTTGTCGGAGCTCATCCAAACGGAGTTGATATTCAGCTTTACAGAAGGCAATTAAATCTGAAATCTAAAATTGAGTTTAATAATGATTTCATTAAAGAGCTTGAATCAAATTACAGCTATGTTTTATACCGTCATAAGGAATTTGAAAACAGCGGAAGGATTGGTGCGGAGTTTAAAATTCAAACCCATCTTGCAAACATTAATCTTAATCATAACAGCTATGGGTTATTAAACAGTGGTATTGTCGGAATATCATTTGAATTAAGAGAATATGAAGTTGGCGGATTTGTGTTTAATCCACCGTCCAATTCCATTAATCTTTCAGCATATTTATTCGAAACTTTTAACATTAACCGATTTCACTTTGAATTAGGAACAAGGTATAACTTTGACTTAATAAAACCATTAAAAGAAAAACCTGATGCAAAAATTGGGTACATAAGAAAAAGAGTTTTCAACACCTATTCTTTTTCCATTTCCTCACTATATGAATTATCTGATATAGTTTTTGCCGGAATTAACTTAAGCAAATCTTCCCGTGTTCCAACTATTGAGGAGTTGTTTTCTGAAGGACCTCATCTAGCTGCCTATTCTTACGAAATTGGCAATCCTGAATTAAAAGCAGAGACCGGTTTCGGCAGTGAATTTTTTATTTATCATAAATTTGAAAAACTATTTTTTAATATTAACTTTTTTTATAATAATCTTGATAACTATATTATTCCACGAAACACAGGTGAAATAAATTATGCAACTTTCCTTCCGGTTTATGCTTCCGAGGGTGTTGGAGCTGAATTCTACGGAATGGAAAATCAGATTGAGTGGAAAATATGTCGATATTTTACTTTTTCTAATTCGCTAAGCTTTACTCGCGGGATATTTAAGTCAGGATCTTCATTACCTCAAATTCCACCATTAAAAGGTATGATTGAAATACGTTATAATACCGATAATTTTATAATTGGATTAAGCACAGAATGGGCTGGTAATCAGGATAAAGTAGATAAATTTGAGGAAGCTACTTCCGGTTATGTAATTCTTAATAATTTTTATCAGTACAATTTTCAGATTGGTCATATGATTCATTCCATAGCTTTAAGCATTGATAATATTTTAAATAAAGAATACAGAAATCATTTATCACGAATAAAATCCATTTTGCCCGAAGCAGGAATAAATTTAAGACTGTCTTATAGATTATTCATTTAATCTTTGATTTAGATAAGGTAAGAATTATATTTGCCACGTTAATTTTTGAGCAATAATTTCACCCGGAGAGGTGGGTGAGTGGCTGAAACCAACGGTTTGCTAAACCGTCGTAGGGGTTAAACTCTACCGCGAGTTCGAATCTCGCCCTCTCCGCGCTTTTTAGTCCCTGATTTTTTAGGGACTTTTTTTATGTGTGCTCAATTAGATGCTAATCCTGAATTATCAATTCCTTAAATCATCTATAGTGGTAAACTCCACTTCAAGTTCTTACTTTTCACTAATATTTTAATTGCACTTAACTTTTTGGTATTAGTTTTTTTTGTATTAAAACTTGATATTTAACAGTCTTAATAATAGCTTTATTGATTCTTAGAATAATAAAATACTATTTATTGAATTTTAAATTCGCATCATCAAACACTTCAATTAAGAAATTTCATTTCATATATTGCATTAGAATTTTTTTACTAAAAGGAGTGAAAT
>DATHSU010000484.1:0-6689 GCA_035463895.1 Ignavibacteriaceae bacterium
GAGCCTTTATAAGCATTAACTTTTGCACTTAATTCATCGGCATGATATAGTGTAATAGCTTCCAGGGTTTTAGGAACAACAGGCGAAGCATGTTCTAGTTTTCCCTGATGGCTTAAAATCAGATGTATTATATTCAATTTAATCTCTTCCGGAAAATCATCCAGCTTATTGATTTCATCATTGACGATTATTGATGCTATAACCATATGACCGAGTAATTTACCTTTGTCGGTGTATTCAAAACCTGTTTCAAAGGATAGTTCTTCGATCTTTCCAAAGTCGTGGAGCATAGCACCTGCAATAATCAAATCCCTGTTTATTTCCGGATGAATATCACACATTAAATCACAAATTTTTATAATCTCAAGAGTGTGTTCAATAAGTCCGCTTATATAGGCATGATGCCACATTTTACCGGCAGGAGCAGCAGTATATTTGCTTAACCGCTCTTCATTAAAAATATTATTAAGAAGTGTTTTGATATTCGAATCATTAATTTTCTGCAATCTGGAATTAAAGTCAGAAAGCATTTTTTTCAGATCATGCCTGGATTTGGGTAAAAAATCAGATGGCGTAACATTCTCGGATGGTTTTGGAAGACGGGCAGAATCAATTTTAATTTGTGGACTCCCCTGATAGTCATCAATTGAGCCTTTTACTTTTATTATATCCCCAATAGCAACGGAGTCTCTAAATGACTTAAAAGCCGCATTATCATCCCAGATATTTGCAGGCATAGAAGTACTTTTATCTCCTAATTCAAGAGATAAAAATTCTTTTCCCGCTTTTGTCGTTCGGATTTCAAATTTCCTGATCAGCAAAAAATGATCAACAGGATCACCTTTTATCAAAGACATAAGTTCGGGTTGATTAACCATAAACCTTTAATACTTTTAGTTTATTCAAACTTATAAAAAAACGTGATTAAAAGTAACTCAGATCATTCAATCACTCGAAGGATGCTGTCTTGAGTTAAATAAGCAATAACTGACCTATTTAACAATTCAATGGTAACTGCAATGGTCTTTCCTTCAATGCTGGACTGAACAATTCCTGTAACTCCCGCAAACGGTCCATCGGTAATTTCAACTTTTGTACCGGTCACTAAACCTTCTTTCACAAAATAATCTGCCCTGTACTCAAGCATTTTTCTCAGATTGTCAATCTGCCACTCTGGAATAGCTGCCGGTCTTCCATGATCAAAAACACAACGTAATATGGAACTCTGTTCAAGTGCTTCCAACCTTTCAGATTCAGTAGCATGAATGAAAATATAACCTCGCAAAACCGGCTCGTTTATTTTTTTCTTTCTGTCACTCCATTGCCGGACTTTTTGTACAGAAGGCAGATAGGTTGTTATTCCCACACTTACTAACTGCAACTCGGCTTTAAATTCGTGCCTTGGCTTTGTATATAGAGCATACCAGTTTTTAACTTCTGCCATCAGACAACTTATTTAATTCCTAATATCTTCCCTGCCGATTGAATAATAAGTTATTTTTAAATCTTTGATTTTTTCAGGATCATAAAGATTTCTGCCATCAAAAATAACCGGCTTTTTAAGCAATGATACTAACTGGCTAAAATCAGGGTTACGGAACTCATTCCACTCTGTAACGATAAGTAAAGCATCAGCATTTTTAAGAGCATCATAGGAATCTTTTGCATATCTGACTATGTCACCAAGAACAGCTTTTGTAGTATTTATTGCTTCAGGATCGTATACCGAAACTTCTGCGCCTTCTTCCTTCAACATTTTTATAAGATAGTGTGCTGGTGCCTCACGAACATCATCTGTATTAGGTTTAAATGAAAGTCCCCACATTGCAAATGTTTTGCCTTTAAGATTGTTGTTAAAATGATTTTTAACTTTATTAAAGAAGTGGAGAATTTGTTTTTTATTAACATCTACAACAGACTTTAATATCTTAAAATCATACTTGTTCTCATTAGCTGTATTTATAAGTGCCATCACATCTTTAGGAAAACAAGAACCTCCGAATCCGACTCCGGGGAACAAAAATCTTTTTCCGATTCTTGAATCAGAACCAATTCCAATTCTAACCTTATCCACATTAGCTCCGGTTAATTCGCAAAGGATGGCTACCTCATTCATAAATGAAATTTTTGTGGCAAGAAATGAGTTTGAAGCATATTTTGTCATCTCTGCAGATTTTTCATCCATAAAGTAGATGGGATTTCCAGAACGGACAAAAGGTTCGTACAATTCCTCCATAAGTTGTTTTGACTTTTTATTACTGGTTCCAATAACAACTCTTTCCGGTTTCATAAAGTCTTCAACTGCAAAACCTTCTCTGAGAAACTCCGGATTCGAAGCAACATCAAAATCAAAATCCGGTGCATTATTTTTTATTACCGCCCGGACTTTTTCACTTGTGCCAACAGGTACAGTGCTTTTGTCTACAATAAGTTTAAACCCGATTTCTGGTTCAGCTTTAAAGAGATGTCCGAGATCATCAGCAACCTTTAACACATACTTTAAATCTGCAGCACCATCTCCATCCTGTGGTGTTGGAAGACAGAGAAATATAATAGATGATTCTCTGACTGCCTTATAAAGATCGGTAGTAAAATGAAGTCTTCCCTTACTTATATTTCTTTCAAATATGATCTGAAGACCCGGTTCATATATAGGCACTTCACCATCTTTCATTCTTTCCACTTTATTTGCATCGATATCAACACAAATAACATTATTTCCGGTTTCTGAAAAACAGGTACCCGATACTAATCCCACATAACCTGTACCAACAACAGCAATATTCAATTTTTCTCCTTAATACTATGAAATATGAATAGTAAAAATAGCTATTCGGGGGGATTTATTATAATCTTTATTTCTGGCAAAAATGTATATAACGGGAAAGTGATAGTAAAAGTGACTTTCAGAGAGTTTAGGCAGTGGAATGAAAAATTACTTATTATTTTAATTCCGTAATGATTTTATTTATTAATACATCTGGATCGACTGGCTTGAGGAGAACAGACTTCACACCTAATTCATCATAAGTCTTTTTTATTAATTCGTCATTTTTATTTAAAATAGCAATAAACGGAGTGTGAAAATTAAGATCGCCTTTATGCAATACTTTCAGAAGCTGAGTGCCGTTCATAAGGGGATTATCGTGAGATGCTATTATACAAGTAGGGTGTTCTTTTATAATAAAATTTATTGCTTCGTAGCTGTTTGTTACTCCAACCACCTTAAATTCAGGAAATTTTTCTTTGATGGAAGTTTCATAAGTCTGGTAGTCATCCTCCATGCTTTCGATTAGCAGAATAGTACTGGAAGCACTTGGTATAATAAAATGAAACTCACTTCCTTTATTTTCTTCGGAGTATAGCCAGATTTTGCCGTTGTGCTTTTCAATGATCTCTTTTACCAACGGAAGACCAAGACCGGTTCCACGTTCACCTTTTGTACCGCTTGTTGAAAACATTTTATCAAAGCGGAATAATTTTGCCTGATGATCCGGGGATATTCCTATGCCCTCATCTTTAACAACAAATTCCACCTTTTCATCATCATATCTTTCAGCAATTATTTCTATAACTTTTCCATCCGGTGAAAACTTAATCGCATTACTCAAAAGATTAGTAAAAACCTGTGTTATAAGTCTTTCGTCAGCTTGAATATAAATATTATCACTTATCCTGACTTTTATATCAATATTTTTTCTTATTGCATTACCCGTTAAGGAGGACACACAATTAAAAACAATTGTTTGAGCATTCAAACGGATTGGTTCCAAATGAAGACGACCTGTTTGCAGACGTGACCAATCCAGAAGGTAATTAACCAATTGAAGCTGATTGGCAGATGAATTGTGGATGTAATTAAGATATTCGGTTTTTTCAGCTTCTGTTAGATGATGCTCATTCAATAAAATTTCGGTAAAACCAAGTATGCTTGTAAAGGGTGCGCGAAGATCGTGTGAAAGAATAGAAATAAAATTATCCTTAGCGTGATTCATCTGAGAGAGTTCTTCCAGATGTTTAAGCAGGTATTCCTCCTGATTTTTACCTGTTGATATATCGGTAACTATTCCTTTATAAACTTTTTGATTTTCACTCTGTTTTTGAAATCTGATTTTTTCATTCAGGAATTTTATTTCTCCCTTTTTAGTAACTATTCTATAGACTATATCAATTTTATTATTATCAGACTTCTCCAGTTCAGTATACATTAATATAACATAGTTTATATCTTCATCGGCAACAAGTTCCAGTCCCCGTCCATTCATTGTAATTATTTCCTGGGGACTATATCCTGTAATGTGCTCAATCTTCTCGGAATAAAAAACTTCTTCTCTATTATCATTAAATCTATTGATAAGAAAATAGAAGGATTCGTCAAAACCAGAGGTTATCTCGGCAAAATAATTACATTCATTCTGTGCAGATAGAAGAGTGCGATTCATCACTTAATATTGTTAATGTTTACTAATTCGTTTGAATTCATTTCTAAATATATAAAATTTGAACCACTGAATAAATTATATCATCAAAGCAGATAATGAACTATATAGCTATAAAAATGTTTATTATGGAAAAAGAAATAAAAATATGAAACTCAAAAAAATATTAATCATTTTACTTTTTCTAAGTCAAATTGTTTATTCCCAGCCATTACCAGAACAAGGAAAGGGCAGCATTTCAGGTTCTGTAGTGGATTTTGTTACAAAACAACCTCTGATAGGTGCAAATATTATTATTGTGGGAACAACAATTGGTACAGCTACCGATATTAATGGTCTTTTCCGCATTGAAAATATTGAACCCAATACATACTTGTTAAGAGCATCAGTAATAGGTTATCAAAGCCAGACTAAAACGGATGTTGTTGTTGCCCCGGGAAGATTAGCACAGGTTTTCTTTGAACTAAATGCTCAGGCAATCGAATTTGAAGGGGTTGTGGTTACAAGTGATTTTTTCAGAAAAGATCCTTTCGAAGTTAATAGTATTCGCTCATTCAGCTTTGAAGAAATTAGGAGAAGCCCGGGTGGTTTTGAAGATGTTGTAAGAGCTCTATCTGTTCTTCCCGGAGTTGCACAGGCAGATGCCGGCAGAAATGATCTGATTGTAAGAGGCGGAGCTCCATCAGAAAATCTTTATCTTGTTGATGGAATTGAAGTCCCGAACATTAATCACTTTGGAACTCAGGGTGCAACCGGAGGCCCACTAAGTTTTATAAATCTTGATTTTGTAAGGGAAACATCATTTTCAACCTGAGTATTTTCCAGTCTTTATGGAGATAAATTATCATCAGTTTTAACAATTGATTTAAGAGATGGAAGGAATGACCGACTTGGAGGGAAAGCAACTATTTCGGCATCACAATTCGGATTGAATGCCGAGGGACCATTGCTGAGCGAAAATTCGTCTTTTCTTTTTTCAGCCCGAAGAAGCTATTTGGATTTTATCTTTAAAGCTGCCGGGTTTTCTTTTGTTCCCGAGTATTATGATGTTCTTACGAAAGCAGACTTTAAAATCGATAATAAGAATTCGCTTTCATTTATATTTATTGGGGCGTTCGGTAATGTTAAATTTTTCAATGATGATGAAGAACAAAGATTTGATAATTCAAGAATTCTTGGAACAGATCAGCTTCAATATGTAACCGGATTAAGTTACAGAAGACTTATCAACAATGGCTTTTATAATATTTCTCTTAGCAGAAATTATACTGACTTTGACTCAAGACAGCGGGATATAGATCTCAATCCCCTCTTTACCAACAAATCCAAAGAAGAAGAAAATAATTTACGTGCTGATCTTGTTTATCAGTTCAGCAACAAAGCAGAAATAAATTTAGGTGCAACGGCAAAGTTGATTGAGTTCGATGCTGATATATTGTTTCCTACTTTTATTACCTCGTTTGGTGACTCACTTCCTGTAACATCACTGAACAAAAATGAAAATTTTCTGAAGCTTGGATCATATGTTAATTTTAATTTCAGACCATTGAGCAGATTAACAACAAATCTTGGGTTGAGACTAGATTATTTCGATGCTATTAATACAAATACATATTTAAGCCCGCGTTTTTCAACTTCCTACAGACTTACTGAAATTACAAATTTAAATTTCAGTACAGGAATTTATTATCAGTCACCCTCATATATCTGGCTTATAGCGGATAGCAGGAACAAAGATTTGAAGAGTGTGAGAGTGGATCAATACGTTTTAGGATTTGATCATCGCTTAAATGAAGATGCTCTGCTCAAGGTAGAAGGATTTTACAAGGATTATACAAATTATCCGACAAGTTTAATCAGACCATACCTCGTTCTTGCTAACACCGGGGCAGGTTTCGCCGGTTCGGATGATAATTATTCTGCATTCGGACTAGAACCATTAGTTAGTGAAGGGTTTGGAAATACTCGCGGTGTTGAGTTGTCTATTCAGAAAAAACTTTCACAAACACCTTACTACGGAATTCTTAGTTTGACTTATAGTGAATCAGAATTTACAGCATTGGATGGTGTAAAACGCCCTGGAAGTTATGACCAGAACTGGATATTCAACCTGAGCGCGGGGTATAAAATCGATAAACACTGGGAGATAAGTTCAAAATTCCGTTTTGCATCCGGGAAACCGTATACTCCATTTAATTCTGACGGAACACAGAATGTGGCAGACTACAATACAAGAAGATTAAAATCTCT
>DATHSU010000485.1:0-2748 GCA_035463895.1 Ignavibacteriaceae bacterium
GATTGAAGGAATTGAATTGTTCCCTGACAACGAGGCAATTATTTTTAACCGCTGGGGTGATGAAATTATTAAGATTAAAAACTACGATAATGAGACTAATTCATGGGATGGCAGAAACCGTCATAATAACGTTGTTCCTGATGGTACTTATTTCTATGTTTTGAAACTGAATAATATCCAGACATTTACTGGCTGGATACAAGTAAGAAACGACAACAGATGACAGAACTTATGTATTATTTATTAGTGCTAATCATTGAAATACAAAAATTACACATAAAAATGAACAAAATGACAAAGTTGAACATAAGTCTGATACTATTGCTTATAAGCAATATTGTCCTGGCACAGCAAGATGCTCTGTTTACTCAGTACACATATAATAAACTACTGGTAAATCCGGCATATGCAGGTAGTAAGGATGGAATTAACATTAATCTTGTGAACCGAACCCAATGGATTGGTATTAGCGGAGCACCAAATACCCTTACAATGAGTGCGCATACAGCAGTCAAAGAGAATAAAGTAGGTTTGGGCCTCAATGTGTACAGAGATGCAATAGGTCCCACTGTTACGAATGGTATCATGGGAACCTATGCTTATCGCCTGTTATCTGAAAATGCTGCAATTTCTTTTGGAATACAAGCCGGTTTGCTCTACTATGATTTTAATTATGCTGAAATGAATTTAAAAGATCAAGACTATCTTTTTGACCCTACAAATGTCAGAAGATTTTTACCTGACTTTAATGTAGGGTTTTATTATCAAACTGAAAAATTCTTTGCCGGATTATCTTCAAAACATCTGCTGGAAAATGACTACGGATTTGTTAAGAAAGAAAATGCTTCATCTTTTGAAAGGCTTGCTATGCATTTTTATATTATGTCAGGTACTATTCTTCCACTGGCTGAAGATATCATGTTCAGGCCATCAACATTAATAAAATTTGTAAAAAACACTCCAGTACAATTTGATATAAATGCGAGTGTTTTATTTAAAACAAGGTTTATGATTGGTGCGTCGTACAGAACGGAAAAAGCAGTTGCGTTAATGACTGAATTGGAAATAACCGAAAAAGTTAAACTGGGCTTGTCTTATGATTTCTATTTTAATGAATTACAGTCTCATAATTACGGTTCTGCCGAAATCAGACTTAATTTTTACATTAATAAGGCGACAAAAGATTTGGCGTCATTAAATTATTTTTAAAAAATCAGACAAAGACTTATTGATGCTTGTAAACACTTCAAATTAATTGATACTGATAAAAACTCAGTTAATCATATAAATTTAAATGTTGCTTTTTCAAAGTAATAAATTGAAGACATAAATAACGATTTGTTTTTGGACACTTTAATATATTTCTATATGACTATTAAATCGTAACCTTTCCTGATTTACTTAATATGCATTCCATTTTTGGTAATGTGGTCGGAAGTTTTTTCCGTTTATTCAGCGTTGTGCCATTTTCCATTGGATTTTACCTTTTGGATTTCGGTGAACTGTTTTATCAGGTTAATTGAGGAATGTGTACTGGTCAGGTCATTTTGATGCAGCAATTTGTAAATACAGTAATCTAAAAAAATGTTACGAGTCAAAGCCCTTTGTGAATTTCATAGTGCCAAACAAAAGGAACAGCCAGAACGATTTCACATCTTTGATAATACCAGGAAGGATGCGTTAGTAAACAGGAAGATGCTAATCAGCCTATTGATTTTATCTCAGAAACAGAAAACTATTTCCTTAAATCATTCATGTAATTACGCATATCTGCCTCACCCCATTATCATCCCAATTATCGTTGCGCTCATCAGTGAGGCCAACGTTCCGCCTATTAACGCATGAACACCCAGTTTCGAAAGCAGCACCCGTCTTCCAGGAGCAAGCGCACCAATTCCTCCAATTTGAATTCCTATGGACGAAAAATTGGCAAATCCGCACAAAATATAGGTTGCCATAATAATCGATTTTGGGTCGGAGAATACTCCGGAAGCTTTTAATTCAGAAAGACTGATGTATCCGATAAATTCGGTAAGAATAAGTTTTTCTCCCAGCAAACGTCCAACAGTTACAACATCAGCGGTACTAACTCCAATCAACCACATCAGCGGTGCAAAAGTGTACCCCAGAATAAATTGCAGTGAAAGTTCGTTGTACCGGCCATTAGTTCCGGCAGCAATCAATTCGTTTAAGGTAGTCCACTGACCGATTTTTCCCACAATAAAATTAAACATGGCAATAAAAGCGATAAAAGCCAAAAGCATCGCTCCAACATTTACCGCCAGTTTTACGCCTTCTGTTGTTCCGTTTGAAATGGCATCCAAAGTATTGCTGCCTATTTTATCCTGACTCACTTCAATTACTTTATTAATTTCTTCAGTGGGCGGAATCAGCATTTTCGAAAAAATAATGGCTGCCGGGGCTGCCATAACCGAAGCTGCCAGCAGATGTTTGGCAAATTCGAGTCTGAGCTGCGGGTCGTTGCCACCAAGCAGTGCAATGTAAGCAGCCAGCACTCCGCCGGCCAGCGTTGCCATTCCGCCAGTCATTACCAGCAGGATTTCCGATTTGCTCATTTTTTCGAGGTATGCTTTTATCATCAGCGGAGATTCGGTTTGCCCTAAAAAAATATTACCGGCAACCGATAAAGCTTCGGCACCCGAAATTTTCAGAGCCTTGGTAAAAACCCAGGCCAGCGCGTAAACCACTTTCTGAATGATTCCCCAATAGAAAAGCAAACTTGTTAAT
>DATHSU010000486.1:0-2857 GCA_035463895.1 Ignavibacteriaceae bacterium
AAGAATGAGGATGGCTGATGGTTTCTGGGCTCCTGAAGATATGCGCTGGATTGATTCTGTTCTTGCTAATTTATCAGATTCGAACCAGCCGCTTATTTTTATTACTCATTATCCCCTTGATAAAGGAATTGCTAACTGGTATGAAGTCCTTGACAGATTAAAGAATTTTAATACCCAGTTAACTCTTTTTGGTCACGGACATAGAAACAGAATTTATGATTTTGAATCTATACCGGGTATAATGTGCAGAACATATTTGCGCGGTAATGAAGATTCCGGAGGATATACCATAGCAGAAATAAAAACTGACACTATATTCTTCTTCGAACGAATTCCGGATAAACAAACTGATCTTTGGTATCAGCTTCCATTAGTCCAGAGAAATTATGAAGCATTTGTTCAGGAATTAGTCAGACCAGATTATTCAGTAAATGAAAAATATCCGGAAGTAAAAGAATTATGGTCATTCAATACTGGTTTTACAATTGGTTCTTCTGCTGCCTTATATAAAAATAGTGTTATCTGCGGTGATGCTTCAGGAAAAGTTTATTCGCTAAATACTGATAACGGAGAAATCAACTGGACATTCCAAACCGGCGGACCAATCTACTCAACCCCTGATATTTCAAATAATCAATTGGTTTTTGGAAGCAGTGACAGCAGCATTTATTGTTTGGATGCTGATGACGGCAGTTTATTGTGGAAGTATAAAACTTATGCGGCAGTTTTAGGATGTCCGGTAATCGATGATGAAATAGTTTACATCGGTGGAAGCGACAGGACTTTCAGGGCTTTCAATATTAATTATGGAAATGTTTTATGGGAGTTCAATGATTTGAACGGGTTTGTTGAAACTAAACCAGTGATTTATGATGATAAAATTCTTTTCGGTGCATGGGATGAACATTTTTACTGCCTCGATAAGAATTCAGGCGGGTTAAATTGGAAATGGAAGGGTGATAGAAGAGGCGTGCTTTATTCCCCTGCTGTCTGCTGGCCAGTTGCTAGTGATAGAGTTGTATTCTTTGCTGCTCCGGACAGAACTCTTAACGCAATAGATATAAACTCTGGTAAAACATTGTGGAGAACGGGTGAATTTGAAGTCCGCGAAACCATTGGCATATCAGAAAATAAAAAAACTCTTTTTATCCGAACAATGAATGATACTCTGCTAGCTTTGCCCGCATCAAGAGAGTTAGAAAAGAATCTTTGGCTGAAAGATGCAGGTTTTGGTTATGATATAAGTTCAGCGCAAATAGTAGAAATTGATGGCATAGTTTTGTACGCTACTAAAACCGGGGAGTTGTATGCTTTAAAGAGCGATAATGGTGAAATATTATGGATACACAAATTAAGCAGCGGATATATTAACACTATTACACCAATCACTTCAAAAAAAATTGTTACCACTGGCTTTGATGGAATGATTAAATTAATTGGTATTGAGAAATAAAAAAGGGGACAGTATTATGGTTGTCCCCTTAAATTAAAAATTTTAATAAATTACGGACCTGTAACGTATGGATAACCTTTTATTTCCGTTGCAGGAATAAAAGTATTAGCAACCCCACCACTTAACATAATATCATATATCATAGAGTTTGCACCGTAGGTTAATGATTTAACATCATAACCTAACATTCTCAAGTATGCGCCAACATAAGAACTTGTCTGACCTGTAAAGCAGTAAAGAACTGAGGTTTTACTTGTAGGTAATGTCATCAAGTCATTTGCACTCTTAAATGGCTGTGTTCCCGGATCGTAATTTATCGCACCATCAATATGTCCAGGATTTGCGTACAATGCCGGTGACCAATAGTTAACTATGTAATAGTTACTTAGGTTTGAGTAGACAGTATTTTCTGCAATAGTTGCTGCAGGATATCCATCAGCAAGTAATTGTTTTATTCTAGCTTCAAGAATATCTGGTGCTGTTGTTTTACCAGTATTTATTACAGGAAGATCTCCTTTAGGATTTTTTGCAGGAGAAGGTGTAGTAACAAATGAACCAGCACGAATATTGCTAAGTTTTGCTAACCAATAATTTGTTGCAAAAACAGAATCCCATGAACTCATTCCCCATTTCAATGAGATTGCATTATTATATCCGCCAATTGCTCTTACTAACGAAACTGCGTAAGCTGAGGTTTGACCGGAATAGCAAATAATGACAATTCTGGAAAAGTCAGCAGGATTCAAAGTTTTTATATAATCATATAAATTAGAAAAAGGTACATTAACAGCACCTTCAATATGACCAGCAGCAAAATCAGTAGCAGAACGAATATCAACTAATTTCTGAGATGTTGGATTTGTAAGTTGAGTGGTTCTTACATCTGAAGCTGAAACTACAAAGGTACCGGAAGTATGAACATAATCATTTGTTGTTTCGAAATGATTTAACAGTATTTCCGATTCATTAACAGGTACCGGAGGTTCTGTTGTTTCGTCATCGCTGCAACCAACATTAAGAAACAGCAAAGACGCCATAAGCAAAATGTAGAGAACATATAACAGGTTTTTGTTTTTCATTTTTCTTTCCTTTTATTTTTTATGGATGTTAAATTAATTTACTTGCCAGCTTGATGGAAGTTTGCCATCGACAACAATATGTACATTAGCAGGTTTTTCCCATTCAAGACAATCCGAATCAAAAAGGTATAGTTCTTTGTTATTAAAAGAACCGTCAGAATTTTTTGTTATATGACAACCTTCCGTACAATTTGAATAAGTAACCCACTGCCCGCTTCCATCTTTATAACCAGTACGTTCGGTAATCTTCACAATGTTATGCGGGGTAGTGTATTTGTAAGTAGGTGCAACACTAAAATTGGCTAAGTTTGATGTACCATATTCC
>DATHSU010000487.1:0-1527 GCA_035463895.1 Ignavibacteriaceae bacterium
GAGCAATCCATCAACCATTATACTTGATGTTAGAACTGCGGAAGAGGTAAATGGTCCGCTCAGTAAAATTGAAAACGCAATTCATATTCCTGTTCAGGAATTAAGCCGAAGAATAAATGAACTTGAACAATATAAAGATGAAGAAATAATAATTATCTGCCGGACTCAAAACCGATCATCTGCTGCTGTTGATATACTCATTAGAAATGGTTTTAAGGCTAAATGTGTAAATGGTGGAATGATTGAGTATAGCGCTAAAGCTAAAAAAGAGTGAAATGCAATTTACTCTTTTAAACCACCTAATTTACTTAATCTATTAGTTGCCTTTCTTTTGGCATATTTATCCCTGAAATCAATAACAGGGGCTTCTATTACTTTCCGCAGCCATTCTTTTTCTTTATTTATTTTATCCATTTTATAATAAGTTCTGGATAAGTGGAGCATGGCTACGCAAATACCGGGTTGAATTTCTAAAGCCTTCAGCATCATCTTCTCTGATTCTTCCAAACTGCCGTCAGGTACTTTACCGAAAAAAGTATTGGCAAATGCTCTTTCAAGCCAGCTTAATGATGCAATCTGCCTGTGATAAATACTTAAAATGATGTAGGGCAAATAATTATTCGGATCCATTTTTATAGATTTTTCTGCGTTCTCTTTTATCTTATATGCGAGCTTAATTTTTTCATTACCACCCTTAAACATTGCAAGGTTGCCATACGACATTGCGAGCAAAGCGTAAGTCATTGCACTATCAGGAAAAGTGTTCTCAAGTATTTCTGCATATTGTAAAGCATTATTTATTGCAGCCTCTGAATTTTTTCTATCCCTTACTTCGTAATAATCCTCGCCAAGATCATTATAAGTTCTTGTAAGTTTAATCAGCACATCATAATCACCGTTCGCAAGCTTATATGCTTCAGCATAAAAGTTGATAGCTTGAACAAGTTCAAACTTATTATAAAACTCATCGCCTTTTTGTAGATAAGTCTTAAAATCGGAAGCGGAAATACTGATTGTCATCAGAAGTATGCTGAACCAAAACAATTTCAATTTCATTTACCTGACCTAATGTTTAATTTACTTTGGCAAAAATAAAAGAGTTACAGTAATTATGAAATTATTGAATTTGTACACATCATTATTTTTAATTTTAGCTGATGTTTGTTTTGCACAAATAAGTGATGTCCAAGAGAATATGACAAAAATTAATGATACACAATTAAATTTTACTCCCGATTGGGCCAGACAAGTTGTATGGTACCAGATTTTTCCTGAGAGATTCCGGAATGGAGATGCAAATAATGATCCTACACTTGAATCTATTAAAGGTTCCTGGCCGCATGATTATACCTCTGCCTGGCAGGTTCATCCGTGGACAGCGGATTGGTATGAACTACAGTCTTATGAAAAAGAAAACGGAAAAGATATATGGTTTAATATTCAGCGAAGAAGATACGGCGGAGACCTGCAGGGAATAATAGACAAGCTGGATTATCTTAAAGATCTTGGTATAGGTGCAATTTATCT
>DATHSU010000488.1:0-2528 GCA_035463895.1 Ignavibacteriaceae bacterium
GAAACCATTTTTTCAATATAATCTCGGTAAACAGACCGCGATGAATCATTAAAAATTTCAATGCCAGCTTTAATACCAGCTATGAACTGATTCCCCTCTTTGAGAAAAACAAGATTGCTGTAAGGAATTCTATACAGTAAATAGCTTTGATAAATCTCCCCGGATCTAAATGTATGAAGTTCTGTGAATAATTGCTCGGCTGCAGAACGAGGTTGGGAATGAACCGTGTACTGAAATATTATAAGCAGTAGAAAATATTTTTTCACTTTTTACCTTAAAATTGCAATTTAATTGCACACGATACAAGAGAACTTTTAAACAGGTATAAAAAATTACCTTATTTTAAGAATAAGGGATAATACTTTTAACTGTTCATATTATTGAGGAAGTCTTTATTATTTTTAGTTCCTCTGAGCTTATCCAATAGGAATTCCATAGCTTCTATAGGATCGAAGTCGCTTAGTATCTTCCTTAAGATCCAGATCTTGGCCAGATCGTCTTCCTTTAGAAGCAGATCTTCCCTTCTAGTTCCGGTTCTGTTAACATCAATAGCTGGGAAAATTCTTCGATCACTTAAATCTCTGTTCAGCACCAATTCCATATTGCCGGTACCTTTAAATTCTTCAAATATAACATCATCCATTCTGCTGCCGGTATCAATAAGTGCTGTGGCAATAATAGTTAAGCTGCCGCCATCTTCTGTACTTCGTGCTGCACCAAAAAATCTCTTTGGTTTGTGAAGGGCATTTGAATCTACACCACCAGAAAGTATTTTTCCAGAATGAGGGATAACAATATTGTGTGCCCTTGCAAGTCTGGTTATACTATCTAATAAAATAACCACATCTTCTTTTGCTTCAACCAGGCGCTTTGCTTTTTCGATTACCATATCTGCAACCTGAACGTGTCTTTCAGCAGGTTCATCGAAGGTTGAGCTTATAACTTCAGCTTTAACCATTCGTTCCATATCTGTAACTTCTTCGGGTCGTTCATCAATAAGTAAAATAATAAGTTTGATTTCAGGATGGTTCCTTGTAATCGAATTTGCAATCTTTTGGAGAAGAATTGTTTTTCCGCTCTTAGGAGGTGATACTATAAGACCTCTTTGTCCTTTACCAATTGGGCTCAACATATCCATAATACGCATTGAATATTCACCCGGAACTGATTCGAGTAAAATTTTCTTTGTTGGGTATACAGGGGTGAGATTATCAAATAAAGTTCTTTCACGGATATTGTCAGGAGCAAGTCCGTTTACAGCTTCAACGCGAAGAAGCGCAAAAAATCTTTCACCTTCTTTCGGTGGTCTAACTTGTCCGCTGACAAAGTCACCGGTTCTTAAACTGAATTTTTTAATCTGAGATGGTGAAACATAAATATCATCGGGCGAAGGCAGATAGTTGTAATCAGAAGAACGAAGGAAACCATATCCGTCCGGCAGCACTTCCAACACACCTTTGGAAAAGGTTAAACCGTCTTTAGCTGTTTGTGCTTCCAAAATTTTGAATATAAGCTCCTGTTTTCTAAGATCGCTGTAACCAACTATGTTAAGATCTTTTGCTAAAGCATTAAGCTCAACAATTTTTTTTGACTTCAGTTCCGAAATGTCCATTGGCATAAATATAACCCTAAAATGATACTAATATTGTGAATTAACTAATATTTGATTTTCTTTGATTTTTATCTTGAAAAGCTCTTGAGGTTTTCAAATTCATTAATTTGTTGATTGGAACAAGAGGCTAGACCAAACATAAATGAAGCATTTGAAAATGTCAAGTATTTCATTTGGTTAAAGCAAATTTTATTTCACCCAATAAATACATACTTCCGAGCACTACGAGGCAGTTTTTCTTGTTGCCATTCATAAATTCCCCAACACAATCAACAGGATTACGGCACACATTAACCTTTGCACCTAATTTATCTGCAATAGCAGTGATCTCCTGAATATCTGCACTTCTTTCATAATTCATTTTTGTAATAAGAATTTCATCAAAAACAGGTATAAGGATAGAAAGCATATCTGATATAGCTTTATCACGCATTGCTCCGAATAATAATACTCTTTTATTATAATGATTTGCTTCTTTAGAAAACTCGTTTACGAAGGCCTGAATTCCTTCCGGATTGTGAGCAGAATCGAACAAAATAGTCGGATTCTTGTGAAAATATTCATACCTGCCCTGTATGCCAGTATTAACTATAACATTCTTTATTCCTCTTTCAATCACACCGTGATCGTCTAACTGAATAGTTTTCGTTACCGTCAATCCGGCTAAAGCAGCATTATATTTTTGATAATTTCCGCGAAGAGGAATTATCCAATCAATAAGTTCAACCTCTTCCGTATATAGTTCTACCAGATCCCCTTTTTCCTGCGTATAATCTTCAATTTTGTATAATTGTGAATTCGTTTGCTTACATTTTTTCTGAATAACTGCTTCAGCCTCAGAAGGAAGTTTACCGATGAATACACCTGCACCTTTCTTAATTATTTCCCCTTTTTCAAAAGCTATAGCTTCAATATT
>DATHSU010000489.1:0-3682 GCA_035463895.1 Ignavibacteriaceae bacterium
TTCTGTGATGAAAGGATATAAGTACGCGACGAAGTGTTTTCTATTTTTACTGAACTGTTGGTATAAACAGAATCAACTTTATCCTGAAACTCATTTGTTAGTAAATCTATCAATGCCCGGTTGGACTCAACTGCGGTTATAGTTTTTACTTTATTTAATAAAGCAGTGGTTATTTGTCTTCCTGTTCCTGAACCAAGAATGAGAGCATTTTTATTTTTGTTGATCACATACGGAAGCATCTCTGTGGAATACTCAACAGGATTTAATGAATCATTACCCCAAGAAATTAACGGACCAAGCCAATCTCCGTTATTAAAAGCAGCATTGTTAACAGAGATTACTCCCGGATATTTTAGACTTAGTCCCGGGGCATATCTTAAATATGGAGTCTCCACAATCTCCAGCAAGCCATAAGGACTGGACTCTCTTATTACTATTTCTGTTTCAGGAAGGTTTAATGTTCTTGAGATGCTTTTGTACTCTGATACTTTTAGTGTAAAGGGATTGAGATAAAAGTAGATGATTGATGAAAGAGTTATCAGCGTGAAAATTGAGAAAAATATAATTTGCTTTTTCGGAATTAAAATGAGTCCGGCAATTAGAGATATAAGGGCAATTACGGAAGGCAATTGTTCAGGAAAGAAATTCCACATTAAAAATATTGTGATGATCCCGCCAATACCTGAACCTAACATATTTGCAAAATATAAAGTGCCGATCTTATCAACATATTTTACAAATACTAACCCGATGCTTAATGCGCCGAATAAAAAAGGAAGCATAAAAACTAAATAAGTGAGTATAAGTTTTGGTATGTGTCCATAATCAGCGAACAAGAGATATGAGTCGAATCTTATAAAATCTGTTTGAGATATTGCAATGGCAAGTACCATCAATAAAGAAGAAGTTATAATAAAAAAGGGAAGAAGAGCATCCGATCTTTTGATAAAATAATTTCTGAACAGTGCGATAATTGTTCCTGCTGTACCGAATCCCAGCATTGCAATGGAAATGATCATATAAGCAAAATGATACCACTGAACAATTGAAAGTATCTGTATCAGAAGCAATTGATATGAGATTATGGAGACAGAAAGCAATCCTATTGAAAAAGATAATCTCACAAAAAATCTGTTTGTGTTATTCACTTCTTCCTCGTGAAAGGTACAAACCTTACCGGCAGTAATGAGCGGGTTGTTACTTCTTCACCTTTCTTCTCAACAAGTATCAAATTCTGATTAAGGAAAGGCGCACCGACAGGAATAATCATCTTGCCGCCGTCTTTTAACTGCTCAACAAGCGGAGGAGGAATATGTTCAGCCGCCGCAGTAACAACTATTGCATCAAATGGAGCGTGTTCTTCCCAGCCGTAATATCCGTCAGCCGCTTTGCAGAAAATATTATTGTAGCTAAGCTGTTTGAGTTTCTTATCTGCTGATTTATAAAGTTCATTTACAATTTCAATTGTATAAACTTCCTTAACAATCTCCGCGAGTACCGCTGCCTGGTAACCCGAGCCTGTTCCTATTTCAAGAACTTTGTGTTCGGGTTTGGGCTTTATTGCTTCGGTCATAAATGCAACAATGTAAGGCTGTGATATGGTTTGTCCATATCCGATTGGAAGGGGACCATCAGAATAAGCACGATTAACAACATTGGACGGCACCATTTCGTGTCGCAGAACTTTTCTCATTGCATTTAGCACGGATTTATCTTTTATACCCCTGTTTTCAATTTGGGTCTTAGCCATATTTTCACGTTCTTTCTGAAACTTATCCTGCAGAAGAGAAGAGTGAACAAACAATATAAATATAATTATGAAAACATTTGCCATATTTTACCTCTGGTCAATATCTAAAAAGCTTTGTTAATGGAAATTTAAATAAACAGGGGGGCAAGTTCCAGAGAAAACGTGTCAGTTACATCCTAAATTGATAAGAAAAAGAAAGTGGTTTACACTGCTTTCACGAACTCATTCGTGACCGCAAAAAACTTTACCTGATTAACACCATCTTCTTTGTCTGAAACGAATTGTTTATCTGCATTCTGTAGAAATACACTCCGCTTGAAAATCCGGAAGCATCAAAATCAATATTATACTCACCGGCATTTTGTTCTTCATTAATAAGGGTTTTCAATTCATTACCCAAGAGATCAAATACTTTAATAATAACAACGCCTCTTTCGGTTAGATTGTATCTAATGTTTGTAGCCGGATTAAACGGATTAGGATAATTTTGATGGAGGTGGAAAGAGGGAATAAGCATATTATTATCAACGGAAAGAAAGTCAGTTAAACATTTTCGACCGAGTATTCCTATTTTGCCATCGGTGATGTCTTCCCAAGCAGTATATGATACAACGTAGTTGTTAGGAGCATTTATAGTAAGAAAACTCACATCGATTTTAGTATCCAAAACTCTGGTTGGAACAAAGTCATCTCCATAATATGTATACTCACCGGGATTTACTCTAATAAAAGTACCCGAGTCGGTATGCATTTTATAGGAAAATGGCTGCCAGAAGTAATTATACTTGTAGTTATTTAACTTTTTCATAGAATGTGTAAAATGACCGGCGGCACAAAAATCTGACAGATCACCTGCGGGATTATCTTTTAATTTATAATTTTGGGTAGAATCAAAGTTTACCCAAAAAAGAATATTTCTCTTTCCGTTAACAATATCTTCATACTTAAATCCAAAATCTACAACTCCGGGATTTATTAATGTCGGAGATTCAATTATGATAACTTCGGGCTCTAAAATACCATCTTCAGTAAGTGTTCGACGAACGATTTGCGGTGTTAAACCGGTTCTGTTTTTTTGTGCAATCAAATAGTCTCCAAATCCTGATGGTTCATAAAAGCTGGAATAATTTGAATAATAAGTTGAATCATCATTCTCAAATATTTTGAAATTTCTGATTACCGAATCCTGCCAGGTGGCAAGATAAACTGAATTATTGTTCGTGTACATAAACCTTACACTATCAAGTATTCCATATTTCTTTTCATTAAAAAGAACGGGATTAATCAGGTCCGAACTGGTATTAAAAAGAATTTTTTCTTCACTCCACAAATCAAATTCTTTAACTCTTGCCGCCAAATCCCACTTTCCGTTTTTATTAGATTGATAAATTATAAAGGTTTTTTTCCCAATATGAGATGGATTACGAATAACTGAGATCCCACTCGAATTCTTATTTTGAAAGCTGTTATTAGTTAATGGTATTTGATCATAAAATGAATCACTTAAAGCATTGTAATAACCGAAATAAATATTAATTGACCCGTTGAAGTGTGATTCAAAGGTATACTCACCTCTTTCATTAGGCGGAACTGATGTATTATCAAAAACAAACTTCAGGTTCCTGGCGTCGTTATCTATTTGTGATATCTGCTTTACAAAGTCCTGAGCGACAATTGGCAGACAAATGAAAAGTATGTAACAAATAAATTGTGCTTTCATAAAACCTCCCCTTGGATAAATGTGTTCGAAACATAGTAATTGAAAAATTAAGATTCAATTAAGTATTGTGTAAACAAACTCACTTTTAGAAATCATATCCTCCAAATTATTCGATTTTCATAGAGCTAGTAAAGAAACAGTATCTCACAAATTTAGCCTTGACTTTATAGTGTAAACTTGCAATTTTGAGCCACCTTTAAATAGAAAGTAAT
>DATHSU010000490.1:0-9256 GCA_035463895.1 Ignavibacteriaceae bacterium
AGCCATTTGAATAGCTGCAAAACCTGTTCTCTTACCAACCCGGCATTGAAGCATCCATAGTTTGCCTTGCTGAATCGTGAATTCAATATCCATCATATCTTTATAATGTTTATCAAGTACTTTTCTGTATTTATCAAGCTCTTTATAAAGTACTGGAGATTCTTTTTCGAGTTGTGCGATGGGAAGTGGAGTGCGTGTACCTGCAACAACGTCTTCACCTTGTGCATTGAACAGATATTCACCGTAAAAAATATTTTCACCCGAAGCAGGATCGCGTGTAAAGGCAACACCTGTTCCGGAATCTTCACCCATATTTCCGAACACCATTGATTGAACGTTAACAGCTGTTCCCCAACTTGCAGGAATGTTGTTAAGTTTGCGGTAAACAATTGCTCTTTCGTTCATCCAGGATGTAAATACTGCACCAACAGAACCCCAAACCTGTTCCATCGGATCATCAGGAAAATCACTTCCTGTTTTTTCCTTAATGGCTTCTTTAAATTCTGCAACAAGTTCTTTCAGATCATCTGCAGAAAGTTCTGTATCAAGTGTAACTCCCTTTGCTTCTTTCTTTGCATCCATTATTACTTCGAATGGATCGTGTTCATGCTTGTCAACGGGTTTTAATCCCAGAACAACGTCACCATACATCTGAACAAATCTTCTGTATGAATCATAAGCAAATCTTGGATTGTTTGTTTTTTCAATAAGTGCCTGAACAGTAATATCGTTCAAACCAAGATTAAGAACTGTATCCATCATTCCCGGCATTGAAGCACGAGCACCTGAGCGTACTGAAAGAAGAAGCGGGTTTTTATGATCACCGAAAATTGCGCCCATCTCTTTTTCAACTTTTCTTATAGCATCAATAACCTGAGCCTTTAACTCTTTAGGATATTTTTTCTTATTATCGTAAAAGTAGGTACAGACTTCTGTTGTAATTGTGAATCCTGCAGGAACCGGTAAACCTATATTAACCATCTCAGCAAGGTTTGCACCTTTACCGCCAAGAAGTGATTTCATTTCTGCTTTACCTTCAGCTTTTTTACCTCCGAAGAAGTAAACGTATTTTTTACCTTTAGCCATTTATATAACCTCCGTAGTTTTTATCGTTTAGCTAATATTAATTATTTGTCATTTATTTTTTTAATTAAATACTGTTTGAATGATTCTTCATCATCCAAGCATAATTTTATTTTCAAATAGAAAAGATCAATATCGTCAAATTCCCGTGAAAACTTTGTGAGCTTTACCGCATCTTTTTCTGTAGTTATTACCGAATTAGAATTTGTTGTATAAAATCTTCTTCTTATCTGCTGAACTTCCGTTAAAGTGTACTCTTTATGATCCCTGAAGATCATCTGGTTATTTATCTCTACACCGGTTTGTTTAAGCACTTTCAGGAAAGATTCGGGATTAGCAATTCCTGATAATATCAATCCTTTCTGTCCGTTAAACTCCTCAATTGTGTAATGAATATTACGGATGACATCAACAAACTCAACAGCTTCATAGAAACAGGTAAAAATCTGCTTATCTTTTAAATACTGCTTCCGGTTTTCAGGAATCTCTAACTTATCAGAGAATTTTCTGTTAAGAATAACTGCATCTGCCCTTATTATTGATCTGAAACTTTCCCGCATTATTCCAACTGGCAGATAACTATGAATAAAAGTATCGCTGGAATTGAAAAAATCCTGATCAATGATCAATAAGTCTATATCGCGATAAATCCACCTATGCTGAAAGGCATCATCGAGCACAATAGTATTTATGCCCGTATCTTTTATAAGTCTTTTTGCTCCTTGAACTCTTCTTTCACAAACTGCTGCAGGAACTTTAGTATCAATTGCAGTGTGATAAATTTCGTCGCCTGATTGCTCAACAGTTGATAACATTTTGTTACCGTCTGAAACAAGTATATATCCTAATGATGATCTCCCATATCCGCGGCTTAATACTCCAACTTTTCTGCCTGACGATTTCATAATCTCAATCAGATAAATAACCATTGGTGTTTTACCTGAACCGCCTACAGTAAGATTACCAACAGAGATAACTTTTGCTTTAACTTTAACAGACTTAAAAACATTTTTATCAAAGAACATATTTCTGATTCGGATCACTAATCCGTAAACAGGTGCAAACGGCAGAAGGATAAATCTTAAAAAATTCATTTCTAAGAAAACCTTCCGGCTTTAGCTTGCAACTCGATCAATTTATTTTCACAATTGCTAATCACTTCTGATGTTTCTTCATAACTTAGGTTTCTATCGATATAAATCGGATCAGAGTATAAAGCGTTTGCTTTAGTAAAAAAAAGAGGAACCTGAAATTTATCCCAGCTTTTCAGCAGTTGTTTTCTTTTGAATGCCACACCCAATAAAACCAGGGGCACTCCGCTTTTTTTTGCTGTGATTACAGCACCAGCTTTAAATTTATGAATCGGACCACGTGGACCATCAGGTGTTACAGCAATTGAATACTTGTTCTTAGCATAATCGATCATAATTCCAAGGGCAACATCACCACCCTGACTGCTTGAACCTCTCACTACTTCATAGCCCCAATGTTTTAACTGTCTTGCGAGCAAATCACCATCCTTACTTTTGCTGGTTAATGCTGCTGTGTAATTTCTGCCATGCAAATACCACGGAAGCAGCATTGTTTCGTGCCAGAATGCAACTACATAGTTCTTATTCTCTGATTCCAATTTTTCAATAGCCTCTTTATTACTGATACTTATTCTTAATGATTTACACAACACATCGACTGTTCGCGTTAAAAACATATTACCAAGAATTCGTAAAGTGCGTTGTTTAATTTCTTTAAGCTTCATTCATCAATTGGTAAATTGAATTAGCTGCATTAGCAGAAGCATTTTTATCACCAAGTTTGATAATGATTTCACCCAGTTTGGTTTTTATTTTTTCATATATCGAATCATCAGTAAGTATGCTTCGGCACGTTTCATAAATTTTATTGGAATTTACATCACCCTGTACCAGCTCAGGTACCACAGTTTCACCTAAAATTATATTGGCCATACCTATGTTCTTCAATTTTATCAAAGCTTTACCGATTCGGTAAGTCAATCCGCTTGTTTTATAAACAATTACCATGGGCAATTGAAGCAGTCCAGCTTCAAGAGTTGACGTCCCCGATTTTATAATTCCAAATTTTGCATTTTTTAAAAGATCATAAGTGTAATTTGATATAACACTAAAACTGTAATGCTGCTGATATCTTTCAAAAACCTTAACATCAATATTTGATGAATAGGCAACTACTACCTGAAAATTAAATTCTTCTGCTAATCGTGACGCAGCTTTAATTGTTTCAGGAAAAATATCTTCTATTTCGTGCTTTCTGCTGCCGGGTAAAATCAATAATATTTCTTTTGATTGATCTAAATTCAATTTCTGAAACAATTCCTGTTTTGATAAAAAGCTATGCTCTTCTAGTCTTTTAACAATCGGATGACCTACAAACTCAGCGTTAACATTATTATCGTTGTATAGTTTTTCTTCAAAAGGAAAAACGACAAGCATTTTTTTTACACGTTCGCTTATTTTTTTTATTCTACCACCTCCCCAGGCCCATATTTGCGGTGAAATATAATAGATAACATCAATGCCGCTGGCTTTGAGCTTTTTAGCTAAGTATAAATTAAATCCCGGATAATCGATCAGCAATGCATACTTAGTATTTCGCTTTTCAACTTCAGAAAGAATTTCTTTTTTAACTTTGTTGATAAACGGAAGATGCTTTACAACTTCTGCAAAACCCATAAAAGCCATTTTGTTAAGATGATAAATAATCTCAACACCGGCTTCCTTCAATTTATCACCGCCGATTCCGAATAGTTTAATTTCATTATCCAAAACTTTAAGTTCTTTAACAAGAGCCGCTGCATGAAGATCACCCGATACTTCACCTGCAATAATCAGAATATTTTTATTATTTTTATTGCTCATTAAAGTATTTGATTAACCCTTAAATAACATTTGATGATTATCAGAAGCGCAACTGATCCAAAAGCCTGAAGAGTTCTTGTTTCTGATCTCAATCCCATATTCAGCTTAAAAGCCGGTTGTTCAACTCCATCAATTTGATAAGGAGTTAGTCGTGGAATAAATCTTGGGACATTTATTAAATATTTCTGATACGCCTCTCCGAATTTCTTTTCAAGGAAAGATTCCTCCTCTTTTATTATCAGATGGTATTGCAGAATAAAAAATAAAATTGCAATTATCTGCAGATACGGAAACAAGGCGTAAGACATAACTCCAAGACCGGTGTACATTAAAATATTTCCAACATAAAGAGGATTGCGTACAAAGGCAAAAGGACCGCTGATAACTAAAAAGGTACCTCCTACACCGCCTGTTGTGCGTGTTTCACTGCCTGCCCAGCTAACTCCCCATAAGCGGATAAGTTCACCAAATAGTGCAATTATAAAACCAATAATTAAAGTTGTTACAGTAGCGTTTTCAAATACCAGCATAAGTATTAAGAACGGTATTGGTGTATAGCTACGGTAGTTGAAAAACTTTTTTGCTATTTGAGACATATTCTGGTTTTATTTTTTATTTATAGTTTATTCTACAAGGTATGCAGAACGCCTTTTCAATTCTGCCTGATGACCTTTTCGCAGTTTTCTTTTAGAAATAAGAAAATCGATCTTTTTTATTACATCATTAAAATCCTTAAATGGTGAAAATGAAATTCTTTCTTTCTCACAGAACTTTAATAATCCATCTTTCGCAAAAATATAATCACAAAACTGAGCCGATTCTTTATCGGAGTTACCATCCCCTATATAAAATGTATAATCATCATCGCTGCTGTTATCAAGTATATGATCCCTTTTACAATTAGCTGATGTTGGAAAATCAGGATTGTAATAAGGATATTGAGGGATCAACTTGCCATTTTCATCAATTTTAAGGTTATTCGCATGAAATTTTAAATCATTCAAATTCTCACGGTTAAGTATTCTTTTTATGTAGTAATCGAAACCATCACTCAAAACGATCATTTCAATGTTCATTTTTTTACAATAGGTAACCAATGAGTGAAAAGTAGAATCTATTACCAGGTTATCTATAAAAGCATCCAGGTCCTTCTTTTTAATTGCTGGTGTTGAACTACATAGTAAATCCCAGCACTCACGAGAAGAAATTCTGTCATTAAGAAGATCATCAATTACTGAATTTACTTTTTTCGGATCACCAAATCTTGAAAAGATTGAATCACCTACATCCTGTTGTGTGATGGTACCATCAAAGTCCACAAAAATTTTTAGCTCACGTTTTTTCATTTAGGACTTACCACCATTTTCTTAACCTCGATATGTTTTCCTGCCTTAAAGCGGTAAAAATAAATTCCGGGATGAAGGTTTTCATCTTTAAATACTATTTCATGACGACCGGCTGAATACTTCTGCCTGGGTATTTCTTTTATCAGTTCAATCTTGCTGTCAAATAATTCCAATGCCACATCCTCATCCTCCGGCAGGTAAAAGCTAATCACGGTTGAGTCTGTAAAAGGATTCGGAGAATTTTGAGCAACGACTATAGTATTTGCCGATTCAAGAAAATTAATTTTTAAAAGATCATAAACAGTTTCCGATTGATCACCATCTTTTTGTACAATCCGGTAGTATAGTGTTCCGTTTGTATCGGGTAAATCAAGTAATTCATAATAATTAACTGAACGATCCGTATTGGCTTCTGATGTACCAACAACTCTCCAATCAACTAAACCTGTATCAGACTGAACTGTTCTTTCCACCTGGTAAATAATGTCAGGAAATTCATTAGCGGAATACCAGCTTAATTTAACTTTTCCCTCAAAATTTTCTGCTGAAAAAGCAAGAATCTGCGAGGCATAAGTACCTGATTCAAAAATCTTTTGGGCAAAAATTTCATTTTTACCTCCACGTTTTTCCTTAAATATGGCTATTGCACCACCTGTTCCATCAGGCACGAGATTTAAGTAACTCTTTTGTGTGTTATAAGAAGAACCGAGTTCTACCGAAAGACTGTCCCACAAAAAGTTACCTTGGCTGTTAATTTTTTGCACGTGAATATTTCCAAAAACCGAATCGATGCTTCTGTCTATCCAGGCAATAATAACATTACCTTTCTGGTCAGGAATGATTTTTTGTCCGAACTGATCGCCTTCAGATTTAATAATATGGCGCCCCTCTTTTTTCCAAAGGGCTTTTCCGTTTTTGTCAAACTTTTGAATTAAAAGATCCTTAATATTTTTAAATTCGTTCGTCCAGGTTAAATAAATAGTGGAATCTATTATTGCTGCCTGCGGATTAAGCTGACTGCCGTTAGCAGCATTAACTTTACTGCCGCCTGTGCCCCATAAGAGATTTCCATTCCTAGTAATGAGTTGATGATATATTTCTTTTATTTGTCCCTGGTATTGAAAAGAAAGATAAACTGAATTTCCAAAACGATTAACAGTATAAGAAAGAACACTTTTATTGATATTAGAAATATTAACTGGCTCTAGGCCCCACTTTGTTGCGCCTGAACTATCAATAAAGTATGATCTAAGCACGCTTCTGCCTGAAAAATTTTCCAGCCAGAAAAAAAAGGCACCATCTTCAAAATCGGCTACAACTGAAGTTTTACTTTTTCGATTGTTTGAGTTATAAACAATCAGCTCTTCGTCTCTGTTATTAAGACTTTTACCGCTCTTATCGAGAAAATGATACTGACAGAGATAATCTCCTGTAAAACCAGGTTCCCTTACAAGGTAGCTTATGAATAAAATACCATTATCACCAATATCAAATGAATAATCAACAATCTCCAGTTCATTTTCGGCAACTTTAATTCCTCTATCTCCCCACAACCGCAAACCATTGCTGGAAAGTTTTTGCACGAACAAAGAATTTGGTTTACCCGGAATCTTACCTTTCCACAACACATAGGCATAGCCGTCATTATCTGTCAGAGCAAGTGATTGCTCTTTTGTTCCGGGAAATGATGAAACGGTTTTACCATCCGCTCTGAAACTAATTTCACCTTTTTGATTTGCGTGAATAAAATATATATCGTTTGCATCATTTGGCTTTTTATCTTCCCAAAAAACAAACACTCCGCCTGTTTTGTCATCAAGCGCAATAATATTAATCGGATCATTCTGACCAAACACCAGTTTAGTGTTAGCTGCCGGATTATTTACCCACTGAGCTTCAAGGTGGGTGAATGATAAAAAAAACAGTATAAAAAAAGTAAGCGGGATTATAAACGGATTATTTGATGTCATACTGCTAATATTTTTTATCCTGCAATTGCGTCTATATCCTCATTAAACCTGACACTTACCAATTTTGAAACTCCCTCTTCCTGCATAGTTACTCCATAAAGAGTATTAGCTGCCTCCATCGTTCTTTTATTATGAGTAACAACAATAAACTGTGTATCTTTACTAAAGTCATGCAAAATCCGGGTAAACCTGTCAATGTTTGCATCATCAAGCGGGGCATCAATTTCATCGAGTATGCAAAATGGGCTTGGCTTTACAAGATAAATTGCAAACAATAATGCGATTGCAGTTAATGTTTTTTCACCACCGGAAAGTAGTTCAATGGAAGTTGGTCTTTTACCTTTTGGCTTTGCTATAATTTCAATTTTAGCTTCCAATGGATCGGCATTCTCTTCAAGTCTTAAATCTGCTTCATCACCAGGGTCAAACAGAGTTCTGAAAATTTTAATAAAGTTTTCGCGAATTTTATCGAAGGTTTCCATAAACTGCTTTTGAGCCGTATTATTGATTTCCTCAATCGTTTTGATTATATCCTTTTCAGAGTCAATCAAATCGTTTCTTTGTTTCAATAAGAAATCAAGTCTCTCTTTTTCTTCTTCATATTCAGAATAAGCAAGCAGATTTACCGGACCCAAAGCTTTTACTTTTTGTTTAAGATCGTGTACTTCTACACTTCTTTCATTAAAATTAAAGGATTCAAGATCATCGAAGACTTTTTTCTCAATTGTCAGCGAGTAGTTTTCTTCAATATTCTGGTAAAGGTTCTGTGTATTAATTTTGAGCTCATTCAGCTTAATTTCAATTGAGTGGATCTCTTCAGCGATTTCTTCACGTTTCTTGCGCAATAAGGATAGTTCATTTTCCTTTTCATTCATTTCAGCACGAAGGGATTTATACTTGATGTCTATTTCAGTTTCAGCCTTAATCAAATCTTCTTTAGTCTGTTCAAGATCAGCAAGAGATTTCTTATTCTCATCAATCATGGCAAGGATATTTTGCCCTTCATTTGCAGAGTAACTTATATCAGCATCCCGTTTTTCAATGGATTTCTGAATATTTGAAATGGATTCTTCAGCACGCTTTATTGAGTTCTCTGTGTTTTTCTTCTCACCGATAAGTCTTTCAATTTCCAGATTCAATTTATTGATAAGTTTTCTTATGTTTTCATATTCATTCTCTTCGGCTTTATAGCTTTCTTCAAGTGCCATTCTCTTGCGCTCAATATCATCTCTTATATTATTTTCAGTAAATATCAAAGATTCAAGCTGATTACGTTTTGTATCGAAAAGATTTGCTTCAGAAGCAAAATCGTGAATTTCCTGCTGGGTTTTTTCAGCTTCATCATTTGCTTTTTGTCTTTCAAATTCAAAACGTGTCAGCTGTTTATCAACATTATTCAGATCGTTAACAAGCAATCTTCCCTTTTCTGACAGAACTTTAAGATCGATGTTAGAAATTTTTTCTTCGGTACCCTTAATCTGTTCCTGGAGTTCAGCTAACTGTTTTTCTCTTACAGGTAATTCTTTTCTCATATTTTCCAGAAGATGTTTCCTTCCGAAAAGTGTATCATCAATCATTGGTGCCGAACCAGCTTCCACGATTCCGTTTGAATCAATGTAGTCACCATTAAGATTCGCAAAATTAAATCCGGGGTATTTATGGTATAAATTGAAAGCCGTTTCAAGCTCATTAACGATTACAGTGCTGCCCAAAATATCAGTAAAACAACTTAACCATTTATTCTCTGCTTTAACAAAATCATTAGCCCAGCCAATAAATCCGTTTTCACGCTCGATTTGTTTTGACTTTCGATGCTGCAAATAGTCAGATATTTTATCAAATATATTTTTATTGACTCTTTTAGTTAATCCCAATATAAAAAATGAAGCTTTACCCACTTCATTATTTTTTAAGAATTCAATCCCACTTTTAAGATCATCAATGCTCTCAACGAGAATGTTAT